>CAYRCA010000210.1:0-7388 GCA_964422565.1 uncultured Acidobacteriota bacterium
GCTTCTTTCCTGCCACCAAAGTCATTTCCCGGGCCGTCCCGCAAGGATCCTGTTCGCGGGGGCCATCGATCCGGACCGGGCCGTCCGTCTGACAGAGAAGTATTTCCGAGACTGGAGGGCGCAAGCCGCCTGCGAGTCGTCCTATCCTGCGTTGAATCCCATCGAGGGTCCATCCGTGGACTTGGTGGACCGCCCTCATTCGGTTCAGGCGAAGATCGTGGTAGGCCTGCGCGCAATGCCTCGGCGCCATCCGTCCTATGCGGCGCTCAAGGTGACCAGCCAGGTCTTGGGGGGGGGTGCGAGCGCGCGGTTGTTTCTGAATCTCAGAGAACGGAAGGGGTACACCTACGGCGTGTACAGCACCCTTCGCGGTTACCGCGAGTCCGGCGTCCTGGCCGTCAGCACGAGCGTGCGCACGGAGAAGGCCATCGAGGCGATCCATGAGATTGTTTCCGAGATGACGGGCATTGTCGTCAATCCTCCTCGAGACGCCGAACTGGAAAGGGGCAAGGCGGAGATCGTGGGGACCTTTATCCGCAGGATGGAGACCCCGGCCTCGATCGGACAGATGGAATTGACGCGCCGCCTGAACGACCTTCCCGGCGAGCACTACGCCGACTTTATACCGAACATTCGCGCCGTGTCGGCCGCGCAGGTGGGAGAAATTGCCTCCGGTTGGCTGCGCCCGGAACGATCGACCATCGTGGTGGTTGGCGATGGTCGAATTCTCCGGGAGGGGCTCGCGACACTGGGTCCTGTTTCCGTTTATGACGCAAACGGCAATCCCCTCCAGCAACCTGGAAGTCGTTCGGCGATTGCCTGATCGGACGGGAGAACGGATGAACAAAGAAGAGCACTACTTCCAGGGGATGGAGTTTTTCGGCGAGGACAAGCTGGAGGAGGCGATCGAGGCGTTATTGAAAGCGGTGGCCGAAGATCCCGAATACGGCGACGCGCTCCATGCGTTGGCCATGACCTATTACCACGGGGGCGACCTCGACAGGGCCATTGAGTTCGGAGAGCGACTGCGGAAGGCGGAGCCGCGCAACGTTCACGCTTATACGAGCCTGTCCATGTTCTACAACGCCAAAGGCTTCATCGCGAAAGCCGAGGAGATGGGCGCTCTGGCGGCGAAGCTGGGCGGTGAGTGAGGTTCGGGCTCCCCGACTCGATGCCGACGTCCCCTTGCGTTTTTCTATTTCCGTTGCGAGTTGAGAGATAGGGGATAGGAGTGAGAATTCAGAACGAGCGGCCGGCGGCCGGCATTGAGAGCGCGGAGTGAGCGGCCGGAACTCCGGAAGCTCGGAAGCTCGGAACCTCGGAACGAGGTGCCCCTCGTCCACCGCTGCGGCGAAGGCCCGCCGTTTCCTGGAGAGGGAGAAACAGTTCCACCTCGGCATGGTGATCTGCGAGCATTCCCATCCCGGGACGAGCGACTTCAGCCACCGCGTCCAGCAAGACACGGCTGACGGCTTGTGCTGCCTGCTCGAGGTGGACCAAGACATTCCACCCGCGGCTCGCCGGGCCTTCGACTCGCCAGAGTATGCCACGCTGGTCGAAACCCTGGTCCGTTGCGTGCGCCTTGGGAAGACGATCTGCTTTACCGGAGCCGGGGCCTCGGGTCGCTTGTCCATCATCCTCGAAGCCATGTGGAGGAGGTTCTGGGACGAGGTGGCCGCGCTTACGCCCGCACGGAGCGGGGAATATCGGGCCCGAGCCGGTCGTTGTGTCAGCCTCATGACGGGAGGGGATCGAGCGCTGATCCGTTCCGTCGAGCATTTCGAAGACTACCAGGCCTTCGGCCGCCGTCAGGTGCGGGACGCCGGACTCGCGGAGGGGGATCTGATATTCGCCTTCGCCGAGGAGGGGGTGGTTTCCTCTGTGATCGGAAGCGCCAAGGAGGGGGTCGAGCGCGGTTGCGACGTCTTCTTCCTCTACTGTAACCCCACCGACGTGCTGGTCCGCCACATCGAGCGGTCGAGAGAGGCGATCGAAAACCCAAGGATTGTCCAGTTCGATCTGACAACCGGCCCCATGGCCCTGACCGGTTCGACCCGGATGCAGGCGACCTCGGTGGAGATGCTGGTGACGACCACCGCGATCGAGGAAGCGCTGGTGGACATCCTGTCGCGGGAGAATCCGAAGCTGGTGGAGGCGGCCTACGGCGGACTGAGTCCCGAGCCGCGGCGGGTCCACGCGGATCTTCTTGAGGACCTCAATCGCCAGATGTTGAGCGGCCCCGCCTTGAGCGCCCTGGCTCGGGCGGTCGATCTCGAGTACGACACCTACCGGCGTCAAGGCCGAGTGACGTACATCGCTCAGCGTTATCTGCTGGACATCTTCTCGGATACAACCGAGCGCACGCCCACTTTCATGATCCCTCCCTTCCGAGCCGTCGACACGCCCGACGCCCCTGCACCCTGGGCGTTCGCCAAGGATCCCCTTCGGTCGACGCCCGAGGCCTGGACACACCTGCTCAGGCGGCAACCCCGAGGCCTGGAGTGGACTCGCGCCGACTACGAGGGAATGGGCGCCGATCCCGAGTTGCTGGCCAACCTGCCCGCCCTCGACAGCAACCAGCTCTTTCGCTTTCAGATCGGCAACGAGCCGGATCCTTCGCGTTTCGGCTCGGCCTCGTCGGCGCTTGTGTGGATCCTCACCGACGAAGAGCCGAACCCGGAGGTGTCCCGCTACTTCGAGACGGAACGCCCGAACTACACGGAAGGGGTGATCCTTACGATCGGCTCACGGTCCTTCGAGCGGCCCGGAGTCGAGACGATCCATATTCCGTTGCGGATTCCCGAGACCTGTTTCCGCCTGTTCCATCATCTGGCCATGAAGCTTGTTTTCAACACTATTTCCACCGGCACTATGGGCAAACTCGGGCGCATTCTGGGCAACTGGATGATCCAGGTGGACGCCACCAACAAGAAGCTGACCGACCGCGCCATCCGCATCATCGCCCACTTCGGCGGGATTCCGTACGAGAGGGCGTGTTACGAGCTTTTCCTGACGATGGAGAATCCCGAGGTGCACCGGCTTAGTTTCTCGGAATCCTATGTGGTGCAGACTCTTCGCCGCCTCGGCGTGCGGCTTCCGGTGGAGCCCCCCTCCCAGGAATAGATAGATCGGCACTCGCCAACGTCCGGTGGGCCGGAGAGCGAATGCGACCGGAGTGAAAGCCGGCGGATGTGGCGCGGCCAGGGATTACGGCACGGTGTGCCGACCTTCATCCAACGATTGCGCGGGGCGACATACTCATTCGAGCGCTGCCGACCACTCGAGCAACGGTGACAGCGGCGGCGGAATCAGGCCCTCCGCGTCGCCTGGCGTGAGAATGACCGCCAGGCGGATCTCCTCGTTCGGCTGGAGGGCGACTTCGAAGCCGAGGATGTAGGTATTGGGATTGGCTTCGTCCCATTCGGCCGGCGGGTCGGTGGAATAGGTGCGGAGGCGGATTTCCCTGGGTGCGTGCACCTCAAAGAGAAGTGTCGCGCCGCTCTCGGTCAGCCGCGCCGCGGTGGCCGATAGGAACTCGACCGAACCCGGCGCGACCATCCCCCACCGAACCGTCGCAGGCCGGTCGCCGGCCCTCCACTCGTCCTGGATGAGGGCCCGTCGATCTTCCAAAAGGGTCACCCCCCGCAAGGCTTTCTCGAGTTGTCCGTCATAAACGTCGCTCAAATCCACCACCGCGTGGGGACTCGGCCCCTCGTCCGAGAAGCGCGACAACGGGCCGAACCCTTCGACGTTCTGCAATCGGCCGTCGACGACCAGCGTGTTGTGTGAGAAGTTGTTGTAGCGGAATATCCTCCAGCGATCGGAATCCTGGCTTCGGTTCCAGATGTTGAGGCCCCGCTCCTCCATCGCGTGATAGTTCTGCATCCCCAGATCGAGCGCCCAGCGGACTCCATCGGCCTCGTAGATGAAGGATCCGATGTCCATATGTCCATGATTGGCGCTGGGCGTACCGCCCTTGAGCGCCAGATAAGCGGCGTCCTTGTCGGTCCAGGAACTCCGGAGCATCGCCACCGGCGTGGTTCCGCGTCCCATCCAGTGAAGCCGCGGCGGCACGGCGACATCGGAACTTCCCCACAAGATAGCCAAGGGGGCGAAGCGGCCCGTCAGCGCCTCCGTCAAGACTGCCCTGCCGTTCGCGCCGTCGGCCCCGATCCGCCGCAGTTGGTGATATGCGACATAGGGCTTCCCATAGCGTCGGGCGAACCAGAAAACCGCGGGGTTAAAAACGCCGCCGGGTCCGCAGTCGGAATAATTAAAGTACAGGCCACCGGGGCCGGTGACGTGCAGGTAATAGTCGGCGCTCCCGGCAAACCCCGACCGCCGGGACAACCCGAAGTCCGTACCCAGGACCGACTCCAGCGCGTCGATCAGGACCACGTTGTAGGTCGTGCCGTAGCTCCAGTAACTCGGCCCTTCGGGATAGGCCCCGTCCGGATCGTACTCCTCCATCGCCAGCTGGACGGTCGTCACCGCGCGATGAACGACGCGGGCCGCCAGCTCCGGCTCCTCCTCGCGCAGCGCCAGCGCCCCCAGTGTGAGTCCGCCGTTACAGACCTGATTCCAGTTGTGGCGCGCCCGGGTCCAGCCGTCGTGGTGAAAGGAGGGCTCCAGTCCCTTCTTGACGATTGCCTCGCGGATTCGCCTCTTGCTCTCCTCGGACAAAACTCTGTGAAACCAGTCGTATCCCAATCCCAAGGCGGCGGTCATCTCGGCGGTATCCAAGAAGTGGCTGGGGTTCCAGTCCGAGAAGGCCGCGGCCGCCAGCATTTCCGTCTCGGCTTGCCGGATGAACTTATCATCGCCCGTGAGGTGGTGGGCCGTCCCCAGCCAGACCACACGACGCAGGTATTCTCGGGAGACGCTCAGCAGCCGCCTCCCGGTCACGACCCGCTCAAGGGGCTCCCGCCCCACCAGTCGGTCGGCCCCTACGACGATCGCGGCTGAAACGGCCTCGAGGAGGGGATCGCGCTCCACCATCTCAAGGACCCGAAACAGCCGGGCCTCCGTCAGGAGCAGGCTGGGACGACCGGCTTCGGCATTGCGGAGCGCCGCCTCGACCTGCTCGAGGGAAATGTTCGGGTGTGGCCTCGCGGACGGAGCCGGAGCGCCGGCCAACCAGACGGCCAGAACCAGGATCCGAGGAATCATCACGGCTCTCCTTCCCGGCGAATGGTCCTTCCATCATGCGGCATTCGGTCCGATTCGTCCACTCCGACCGGGAGGGAACCCCGCGAGCGTCCGAGAAGCGAGACGCGAAACCCTCGACGTTGAACGTGTTGAACGAGGAACGTTGAGCCCTAAACCGCCCTAAACCCCCTTAAACCATCAACCCCATCAACCTTCAACCGTCAATTCGGAGGCCCGCCTATTGCCGCACTGCGCCCCCCGCCGGGAACGTCGTCCGCGAACTCCACCGCCACAACCTCGACCTCCAGGGCTTCCGGGGTTCCGAGCACAACCGCGTTCGGGCGCTGGGCCTCCCAGACCCAGACGCCTCCCGGCGTCGTGGTCTCGCCTTCCCGCATCAGTTGGTTGTCCGGCAGGCACACCGACGTCTCCTCCCGCCCTCCCTCACCGACGAACCGGCACCGCAACGCGGCACCCGCGATCGGTCGCGACGAGACATTGCGAAAGGCGAAGGCTCCGACGATTACCGGAGGAGAGGGGTTTCTCCCAATGCGGCGGACGGGGGGATGGAGGTCCAGTCGGCTAACGAAACCCTCCGTCAGCTCGAGCGCCGACGCGTCGCCCACCTGGCGCACCTCGACGGGGATCTGGGCTACCTCGGATCGCGGCCGCGGCAAATCCCGGTCTTCCTCCGCCTCGACGGACTCCACTCTCTCGACCGCTCGGGACTGGGCGACTTCGGCGGGGGGCCGCCGCAAGGGAACGAAAGAGAGAAAGGTCCCTTCGACGAACCGGTTCCGCTCGTCGGACAGGTCGGGCAACTCCACGAGGGCCCCCTCCAGGGTCGCGTCGACCACCCGGCCCACGACAGTACCGAGCGGCCTCACCGCGCCTCCTTCGAGCACCTCCAGCCGCTTCGGCGAGGTGTGGTACGAGAAGAACGGAGCGACTTCGGAACCCACCTCACCCTCGAAATCGGACCAGACCAGGATCAGCGACGACCCGGCCGAAGAGATTTCCGTCAATGCCGATGACGAAGTGGGCCGTTCCAGGACCAGCCGCTCGGCCGTCCCTTCCGCAGGATCGACGCGGAGCAGGTCGCCGTCCAAGGCCCCTCCGCCGCGCACCAGAGCGTGCCGCGGATAGAGCAGGTGAACCACGCCGGCCTCCGAGACGGCCAGTCTTGCGAGACCGACCGGGGGATTTCGAGTCGGACCCTCCCATCCGGGATGGGGTTTGACCCGGGAAAAGGGCAGCGAGGCGCGAAGGTCCCCCTCGGCGGAATAGACCAGGATGGACGCCTCCCGGTCCGGTTCGGCCAGGAAATAGCAGCCTCCGTCCCCGTCCACCTGGAAGTCGATGAGACCCTCGACCGGAGGCAGCAGGGGCACATCCCGCCAATCGCCCGCGCCGTCGAAGCGACGGACCCGGTCCCAGCTTCGGGTCGGGCCCGACGCGGTCGAATCGGGCAGCAAGGCGTACAGTCGACCCCGGCCGTCGACGGCGAGTTCTCGCTCGCGGAGAACGTCTCCAACGGGGATGGGAAGGCTTTCCTCCACCGCTCCGGTCGGGCCGAACCGGTGGATCTGGTTGGGGACCCGACCGGCCAGGTAAAGCGACCCTCCGGGAGCGATCCGGCCGTGGGTCGGACCCGGCCCCGGCACGGGATCGTAGGTGAGCGGAACACCGTCGCGAAGTCGCCCGGTCAGGGCGGCGGCGGCCCGGGCCTTCTGGCGCTCCCACTCGGTTTCGTCCATCATTCCCCAGGGAAGGA
Organism: uncultured Acidobacteriota bacterium; assembly: GCA_964422565.1. Lineage (GTDB taxonomy): Bacteria > Acidobacteriota > UBA6911 > RPQK01 > JAPXNP01 > CAYRCA01. Next base: position 6,923 of record CAYRCA010000210.1, read on the forward strand.
ACTGTCCCGCAAGGAAGGCCTCGAGGCGTTCTCGCGCGGTCCCCTCGATCCTCGGCTCGAAAGCCTCGGGCGGCGGTTCTCCCGGGATGACCTCCACGGCCCCGGTCAGGCGAATGCCGGCGCGGTCGAGGGTTACCGAGAGGACTGGAAGACAACCCAAAGCCGGAGCGTAATAGGTCTCCGTAACGAAGCCGGGGCCGTTGGCGGCGGTCCCCAACGTGCGAAACCCGGCGACGGGCGCTTCCCCTTCCCCGAAGAAGTCCGGACTGCTTCGAACCCACCGGCACTCGGATTCGGGGTCTCGCCGGCGCTCCGCGGAAGCGGCGGCGACCTCGATCGTCCCCTCGGCCGAAGGAAGGACGACGAAGGCGCGACGCTCGCCGTCCGCGCGCCGGAATTCGGCGACACCGGCGGTGAACAGCGCTGAGCGGCTTCCCGCCGGAAGAAAATGCCGAAGCGACACGAT
>CAYRCA010000211.1:0-7375 GCA_964422565.1 uncultured Acidobacteriota bacterium
CGGAGTCCGGATAGGCATCCGGAAGGAGTTTGACCACCACTTGAAGAGCACCCAGATCGGACTCCAGGAGGGCCAGATCGCCGTCCTCGAGTTTCAGCCGGCGGGCCGTTTCCCTGCAGAGGCCTGCCCACGTCTCCCATCCCGATAGCAGACTGTAACCGAACATTTCCTGGACCATTGGCGACCGGATACCCAGACGGCCGCGGGCGGTGATGGGGCGGAAAGGCACCAGTGTCAGCTCTCCCTCGCCCAGTTCTCGAGGCGCCTCGAAATGAGGCAGGCAGACCCGGTCGGTGTCGAGTTCGAGCTTGAGGCGCCGACACGCGCGTTGCAGAGCCTCGTCCCCTGAGATTCCCTCTTCCGCCTGGCCGAGCTCTGTCAGTCTGTCGCGCAGGGCCAGAGAGAAGAACTCGTAGCGTCCTGTGGACGTACGGAAGACCTCTTCCCAATGTCCGTGTCGGTATATCACCGGGCTCCACCACGCCGATTGCTCGGTCAGTTCGTTCCAGAATTGCTTTAGGTCGGCTGCTTCCTGGAATCGCCACCCCCGTTCCTCCAGAAAGTGCCTCCAGGCCTCCTCGAACGAGCCGCTGATGATGGATCCCTGGCCGGAACCCGCGAGTCCTTCGAGTCGATACCTCAGATAATCCGAGTAGCGACTCCAGGGCAGAGCGCTACTTTCCGACGGGAATAACTGGGAACCCAGGGTCAGCAGAATGTCGCCGGGATGTTGAGAGGCGTAAAAGGGATCGACCACAGGTCTAGAGATTCCCAGAGTGCCGGCGGGGACTGTGGGGGGAGAGACGGCATCGTGCCAACTCTCAAGATAGAGGGGAGTTGGAAGAACCAGGTCCGCATGAAATGACGTGTCGTCGAGAAATGGTGAGAAGGCTACCACGAAAGGTATCTTCCGAAAGACCTCTCGCAGCCGTGCACCAACCGGACTTTCGTACACGGGGTTCCCGCCAACTATGAAGACCACCTTTGGCGGCAGGTTTTCTTCAAGGACACGGGTCGTCAGAGCCAGTATGGGATCGGTGCCCGGAAATCCGTCTTTCCCGTCCACTGAAAAGAGCGAGTCTCCTCGGAGCGGGGCCGACTCCGGAATCTGTGGCAGGGGGCTCAGTGGGATCTCAGGTCTGGGAAACACTCCGCCTGGGCGATCGAACGCCCCGACGAGGGCGTTCAAGGCGTGGACAGCGAGGACGCTCCACGTCGCGTTACTGGAGCGAACCGCCTCGCCTCCAGCAATCGCAACCGGAAAGGAGGACTGCCCGAAGCGCCTCGCCATGTCGATGATTTCCTTCGGGTTGCAGCCGCAGATCTGGGCCGCGCGGTCGGGATAGTAGTTTTCCAGAAGCAGCTGGCGGAAACCCGGACCTCGATCACCCCCTTCATTCCAGTCCTCAAAACCGAAGGTGTGCTCGGCGACAAACTCCCGGTTGTAATGCCCCTCTCGTACCAGAACGTGCGCAATGCCCAGCGCGTAGGCGGCGTAGGTGCCCGGCTTGATAAGAACGAACTGATGGGCTTTACTCGCGCTCGGTGAAAGGCGACTTCCCACCGCCAGAAGCGAGCAGCGGCCGGCGCTTGGACGGATGCCGATCATTGCCGCAACGGCATGTACGGGTGCCGGGCCATCCTCGAAGATATCCAATCCGACAGAAAGAACCGTGTCCGCCCCGAACAGATCAAAACCGGGGATTTCATCGAGCCCTTGGGTGAGTTTGAAGGGGAGGACACTCTGGCCGGAGGTGTTGGACACGTTCGATGTCCCCAAGGCTCGGGCAAACTGGCTGAGCAGATCGCCAAACAGGGAACTGGACTCGCCGTTAAGGAAGACAACCCGCCCGGACTCGTCCGCACTTCGAAGTTCCAGCAGGCGACCCGTAATCCGCGCGAGCGCCTCCTCCCAAGAGATCGGCTCGAATTCCCCTTCCGCGGTACGAAGCAAGGGTTGCCGGATTCTGTCGGGATGGTAGAGCAGTTCCAGCGCGGACCGCCCCACCGGGCACAGTCCGCCCGAATTAAGGGGATGATGCGGATTGCCTTTCAAGCCGACCGGCAGAGAGTCCACAAGTCGAACCGTAACTCCGCACCCGCCTTCACACAGACCACAAATGGCCTGTACCTCCTCCTCCAGGCCGGGTCCGCGGAGAGCCCTCTCCACCAGCCGGTCCGGCACGTGCCAGGTCGCGTTGCAGCCCGCCAGTCCGAGCGCCCCGGCCCCGGAGCCAACCAGATTGAGGAAGTCTCGGCGTCGCATGATCATTTCATTTCTCCTGGTCGCCCCGAGGGTCCTCCCGCTCGGGCGAGACGACACTCGCTCTCCAGCTGCCACTCAACGATGGCAGTCGATACAGTCATTTGAAGCTCCGGACTCTTCATGGCATTCCATGCAGCGCTCCATCGTGCCCTCGAACGCCTGCCGATGCAGTGGTTCTTCCCTCTCCTGTACCAACCCGTGGCAGGTCTGACATTCGATTCCCGCCAAAGCACTGTGGCGACGGTGTGAAAAATAGACATGGTCGGGGACCCAGGAGACCTTCCGCCAGGGGATGGGTGTTTCAGACTCGACATAGGTTAACAATCGGGTAAGCTCCTCCGACTCTCCAGGAGCCTCCCAATGACAGACAGAACAGACCTCGATGTTGGGTATGGTGGCTCGGACTCCCGTCCTTGCGTAGAGATGGCAAACGGTACAATCGAGGCCCATCTCGCCCGCATGGAGGCGGTGACTGAAGGCAATGGGCTGTTCGACCTCTCCGGAGATCGGCAGGTATGCCATCACTGCCACCAGCAGAATCGTTACCCCAAGAACGCCCAGGAGAACAGCGAGTTTCTTGATCATAGGCGACTTTGCTGAAACCAACTATGTAAGATCTCTGATTTATGAATCCATCATTTGATCGGGTGTGCCCCGCTCATGGCCACTCACTTGACAAACCGCTTGACCTGACCGAGCTTGATGTCCATCGTCTTGGCTCCTACGATGAAGGGAGAATAGAGATAGGAAAGTTCGGCGCGAACCGTCACCCCCTCCGACTCTCGAACGGGAAAACGGAATCGCTCCGTCCTTACCTCCCTCGGAGCGATCCGATTGTCGTTGAGAATCTTGGCGCCGTAGAGGAGTACGGCATAGTCGGCGTTCAGAGGTTGACCCTTTTCATCGCCGACTACCTTGCGATACCGCCGCTCTCGTTGAATACTGTGTGTCCCTGTTTCAACAACGACCTCAAGGACGATCTCACGAGTGGGCAGTCCAGTTGGTACCATATGCCCCGAACCGACATTCTCGACCCGGACCTCCACTTCCAGTTCGCCTGGCCTTCGATCCACCCGCGCGATCTCCAGCCTCAAGGCACTTCGTTTTTGGTTGCTGTCATGAATTAGGCTGTGAAGGTGAATCCCGTCTGTGCGGGAGTTGAGTCCCTCGATCACCACCTTGCCCTCGCTGAGAATCATGTGGCAATCCTGACACTGGACCCCTTCTCTCGAGTACGGCCCATCCAGCCATTCCTGGTAGGTGCTCATGATGTCGATGCCACTCTTTGCGAGGTAATTGTGGCACCCTCCACAAAACTCCGACTTGGAATGGAGGTCGGAGAAGGCGGTCTTGTGGGCTGGGGAAGCCGCCTTCTTGATGACCCCCCTCTTTACGAGCCCAGGCTCGGCGCTGAAGCGCTTTTCCCGGCTGTCCAAGTGGACGGCCGTGACCGTGTGGCAGAAGTCGCAGCTGACTCCTTCCCGGCTGACCTCCTGGGATAGATAGTAGTCACCGTTGAACATGGTCATTGGAGCATGACAACTGAGGCATTTCCGGCGAGCTTCTTCGCCCCCTTCCTTGATTGACTGCATAAAAGCGGTATCGAAAATCGGGTCGACCAGCGAGAAGGCGTGAAGGCTGTTCTTCCAGGAATTGTAGATGTCGCTGTGGCACTCGCCGCAGACTCTTGCACTGGTGTAGCCCGTCGGATTGATCTTGGGGACCGACTTATTCGAAAGCTCGTCCTGTGCCAAGATTGTCGTGACCGCGGTGCCGGCGGCGATCGACAACAGAGTGAGCAGGACCGGAATGACGGTTCGGCGCGAGCGAAATGAAGTCGATATCAAACCCGCGTTGACGAACATGCGAACCTCCCAACTCCAGAAACTCACCGATTGCCTTAATGCGCTCCGGTGATACGAAGTCTCTTGTTCTCCGCCCACCTACCTCCGGCGGATCTACGAGCCGGACCAATGAACTGCGAGCGCTCCGCGTCTAGACTGTATGGGGGCAACCCAGTCCGGACCGTGCCAGTCAGCCCCTGTTCACCTCAATTCAACGTGTTAACGTTGAGTCCGAGTTTCGACGACATCCACGATGCGCGGGATGTGCCCGGCATTCGTCGTTTCCGCAACTCTCATGCCGGATATCCGCCGTGGCGATAAAGAGGTCTGCTCGCAACGGTAATCGCCCACCAGACCAGTGTTTCAAGGCGTACGCCCTGGAAACCCGGTTTCGAGCGAGAGGACAGGATGCCCCGGCGCCGGCTTGAGAATACGGGCAGATTGTCCGACCGTTGCACCAAGCTCAGACTCGGACAAGAATCATTTGGCTGGACTTGTAGTGCGCTGTATAATTCTGACAGCTGTGTAAGCGTCCGGTATCGAAATCATCGAGCTTTCGGTGAGTTGGCTGAGCTATGGGGGGATTCGCCGGCAGCCCGCAAACCAGAAGGCTGGCGGACTCACGGACATGGGATTTCGAAGCTCCATCGGAAGCCTGCATCTCAAGATTGCGTCTGGGGTAATCTCCACGATTGTGTTGATATCCAGCGTTTATCTTCTCGTCGATTACCGGTCCAGCCACCGTCAGCTCATCGGAGATCTCTATGAGTCGGCCGACCAGCTGGCCAATATTTCTTTACAGAGTCTGTTGGAGTTGGCCATGCTGGGCCGGCACCCGGAGTTGTTGCGCTCGGCAGTTGAACGGCTGGGCGGAAGCAAGTCGGTACGTCGTATCCTGTTGATGGATCTAGACGGAAACGTCCGTTTCGCGTCTCAGCCGTCAGACCCGGGGAAGGTGTTCACGATCGAGGACGAGGGCTGTCGCAGTTGTCACTCAGTCGACGGAAGTCTGTTGCCCAGATCCAAGTTAATGGCGATTCAAGGCGAGGAAGTTCTTCGAAGTGTGACTTCGGTCCCCAACCGCCAGGACTGCCATGTCTGCCACGGGCCGGAACAATCCATCAACGGGATTCTCGTGATTGACTTTTCGACGGAGGAGGTACGGACCAGACTTCGAGAACAGTTCTGGGCGTCCTCGTACCGGGCCGGCCTGATGGTGCTGACGACTTTGATCGTGCTTGGCGTTCTCATCAACAAGTGGGTCCTGTTTCCAATTGCCCGGCTGACCCGGGCTACCACCGACTTCAGGGAGGGCAGGCAACCGTTCGAATCGGGTGCCGGCGGCGGTAGCGACGAGATCGGACAGTTGACGGACTCTTTTAGCAGGATGGCCAAGAAAGTCCAGGCCTCCATTGTTGATCTTCAGATGCAGCAGACATATCTGCAGGAGTTAATCGACGGTCTTCCGGATGGACTCATCGTCTTGAACCGCGAGTTCTGCGTGGAGAAAACCAATCGGGCGGCAGACAACATTTGGTCCCGGCGGCGACTGGCCGAGATGCTGTCGTCAGGGCATGCCCTATTCCCTGAACTGTACCAAGCTCTGGCCAAGACGGTCGAAACAGGGGCGCTTGTCACCTGCCAGCTCAAACTCGAACCCGTGGCGGGAAGTAACGCAAATTTGGAATCCAGGTTCTTGGAGGTGTACTGCTCTCCCCTCAAGGACGGTCAGGGTGCGATCCTCAGCATAATCCTGCTCGTTCGAGATGTCACTCGTCGAAAGATCTTCGAAATGCAAGTCAGCAGGGCGGACCGCCTGGCCAGTGTGGGTCAGTTGGCCGCGGGGTTTGCCCACGAGATCAACAATCCGCTGGCGGCCATCACAACGTCAGTCGAGGGTTTGACTCGCTACACGGATGAATCTGGTCAGATCAGCAGTTTGGAGAAAGATGAGATCCGGACATACCTTGCAGTGGTGGAACGGGCCGCCTTGCGCTGCAAGACAATTACGCAAAGGTTGTTGATGGCTTCAGTGGAAGGCGGCCCAAGCCGGAGCGATCGAGTCGACCTGGCCGACGCGTTGAGCGAATCAGTCGCCCTTGTTCAGCCTCAGGCGCGCCAGAAAGATGTCGAAGTTCTAGTTCGAAGTCCTTCGGATCCTGGTCGGGTTGCGGTGATGGGAAACCGCGAGAAACTCTCCCAGTTGATTTTGAATCTGCTATTGAACAGCCTCGAAGCGACAGACACAGGAGGTCGGATAGAGGCTTCGCTCACCCAACGGGGCAACTTCGTACGCCTCGAGGTCTCGGATACGGGTTGTGGAATTCCCGAAGATCGGGTGGAAAGGATATTCGATCCTTTTTACACGACGAAGACCGAGAGTAAAGGCACCGGGCTTGGACTTTCGATTTGCCAGTGGATCGTCCGCCAACATGACGCGAGAATCCAGGTGCAAAGTCAAGTGGGGGAGGGTACGACCTTCTCGGTACTTTTCCCGGCATACAGGGAAGTCTCGGCGTGAGACAAATCCGTGTTCTCCTGATCGATGATGATGATCTCTTCGGTAGCTCGCTGGCCAAGGAATTAACTCGGAGCGGCTACGTGGTTGCGACCGCGCAAGATGCGGAAGCGGGCCTCACCAAACTGCGGGCCTCAGCCTGGGATGTTGTACTTCTTGACATTCGACTTCCGGACCAGAACGGGTTGGAGGTCCTGAGGGCGGTCAAGCGGTTCGACGATTCTGTAGAAGTGATCATGCTTACGGGCTACGGAACAATCGACTCGGCAGTGGAGGCCTTGAAGTCGGGGGCCTTCCATTACCTCGTCAAACCAGCCAAGCTCGCCGAGATTGACGCCGCTATCCAGAAGGCCTTCGAGAAGAGAGCCTTGACACTTGAGAATCGGGCCCTGAAAACCAGATTACAGCGGAGTGCTCCAAGCAACGAGATTGTTGGGAAAAGCCTCAAGATGCTGGAACTCCTCGACCTCGTCGAACGCGTTGCCCCTTCGGACCAGACCGTCCTCATCCAGGGCGAGAGCGGAACGGGTAAGGAGCTGATTGCGAGGCGAATTCACCAGCTGAGTCCCCGCCGTGAAGAGCCTCTGGTTCTCATGGACTGCACCATCTTGAACAAGCATCTGCTGGAATCGGAATTGTTTGGACACGAAAAGGGAGCGTTCACAGGAGCCTCCGGCGTCAAGAAGGGTCTGGTTGAGACCGGCCACAAAGGACCTCTCTCCGCTCACGAGACAGACGTCCGCGATG
>CAYRCA010000212.1:0-7365 GCA_964422565.1 uncultured Acidobacteriota bacterium
ACGAATGCAAACCGATCGATGGGGGAAGGCGGATTCTCATCACGGCGTCGTCCGATGGTGTTGCGCTGGTCGAGCGGCGTACAGGCGCCGTTCTGTTCTACGCCAGCGTGGTGAACGCGCATTCCGCGGAGCTTCTGCCTGGCGGCCGGGTTGCCGTTGCCGCCTCGCACCGGCCCGACGCCGACGGAGATCGTCTGGTCCTCTTTGACCTGCAAAATCCGGAAGAGCCTTTGTTTCACACCGAACTCTACTCCGGCCACGGCGTTGTGTGGGACGACGAGCGGGAGTTGCTGTGGGCGCTCGGAGGGGACCACCTGCGAACCTACCGTCTTCGGAATTGGGAGACGAGTTCGCCTACGCTGGAGATGGAGGACGAATACGATTTGCCCGACCCCGGCGGCCACGATCTGTATCCCGTGCCCGATGCGTCGCCGCTCTTCGTGACAACGAGGAAGCGTGTCTGGACGTTCGACACTCGGCGGCGCACTTTTTCACCGCACCCGCAACTTTCCGATTTCGTAGAAGTGAAGGGAGTCTCTATGAACCCCGTCACGCGCCAGGTGGTTTATGTAAAGGCGGACGAGGGTCACTGGTGGACGGATACGCTTCGCTTTCTGGCTCCGGAACGGGCCATTGAACTGCCCGGGGAGCGCCTCTACAAAGCCCGGTGGAACGTTCGCGACCACTGACGCGGGGCCGCAAGGGCCTGCTTCACCGACCCGGTGCTCCTGTCCTGGTGCCGGTGCCGGGGTTTCTCGTGCCTACCACGTGTGCGCCGCACGGGCGACGATGACGAGATACCGGCTCCTTCGGCCGGACCTCGCTTACGGGCAAGAAAGGACGGGCAAGAACGGGCTCCAAGGCCACTGGAAGGAGAGATGTTCCGGTTGTTGGAGGAAAGCGGGTTCACCAGAGTTCGGTCCGTTGTGGTGCCGCGATTCAGGTTCCGCAAGGCCGCGACTCAGAACGCCGGGGAGGCCCACGGAATCAAGGCGGTTCTCTTCACTGCGACAAAGCCCGGGGGGACGGTCCCCGCTCCAGGGTCCTAAACCGGACACTGTCCCCATCCCCCTATGACGCAGACCCATAACTGGAAGCGCCCCCCCGGAAGGAGGCCCTTGCGGACCGTGGCGGTTGTTGTACCAGGTGGCGAACTCGGACTGAATGTTGAACATCAGCTCGGAGACGTCGCACGGCCGCGGCCTCTTTCCCGGTGCCGGACACCGATATCGACGATGGGTCGTGTCGGATCGGATGGACGGGGGTTGTGCGGGTTCGGCCGTCACCTCGATCGCCGGGCTTCTCTCGGGTATGGCGCCTGATGTCTCCTTTCGCCCGACTCGGCGCAGAACTTGCCGACGCGGCACGACTTGCGCCTCCGAAAGAGCCAAGGGCGATGGGGGCTGTTTTCGACGGTGCGTGGTAGTATTGGGCTCCGACGGGACTGCAATTCCGCCGTGAAACACCGAGAAAGGTGAAACACGATGAATCGACGAACCTTTCTTCAGTCCACCACACTCGTCGGCTCGGTCCTCATGGTTCCCGTTTCGGTCGCGGCCGCGCTTCCCGGTCGCGCCATCGAAACCGCCGGAACGGTCGGCAAGCTCGGAACGCAGGGGGGCGACACGCCCATCGAAGGGGCTTCCTGGTATATCGCCGAAGCCGAAGGCGACGGTCTGACCTACCGCTTCGCTCCCGGGACGCTTGCCGGGATGAGGTACCTCGCGGCCGACATGCTGCTGGACGGAAACCACCTCGCCGTGTGGACCCTCACGCTCCGGGAGGGCGAAGAGGGGCGGGCCTTCCGGTTCCGATTCGGGGCCTTGAACCAGTGTTCCTTCCGGATGCGGATGCCGCTGGACCTGGTGGATCAGAACCGCTGGCGCATCGATCGCGAGGGCGCCTTCCTGAAGCCGATGTGCTACGGCGACCGCGTGGACCTCGCCGAGGTGGACAGGATGAGCCTGACGGTGGCGCGAAAGGGCCCGCATTCCGTCCGATGGTGCATGACGCCGTTGCACGCCGCCGAGACCGAGGTCGAGAAGCTCTCTCAGCTGGTTCTTCCCAAGGGAAGACTGATCGATGAACTGGGCCAGAGCAATCTCCACGAGTGGCCGGGAAAGACGCGCGGCGTCGAACAACTGAAGCGCCGCATCACGGACCAGCTCGAGCGCGCGCCGAGCCGGACATGGCCCGACCAGTTCTCGCGCTGGGGTGGATGGAAGTCGAAAAGACTCGATGAAGCCGCCGGCTTTTTCCGAGTCCGGCGGGACGGCAACCGATGGTGGCTTGTCGATCCGGACGGTTGCGCATTCTGGTCCACCGGGCTCGATTGCGTGCGCGTCGATTGCGAGGCCCGGCACGACGGCCTCGAGTCGGCGCTTGCCTGGCTGCCCGACTCCGCGGGTGAGTTTCGCGAAATCTACAGGACCAGCGAGCGGGCCCGGCTGTCGGGAGAGTTCGTCAACTACCTCGCCGCCAACCTGATCCGCGCTTTTGGCCCTTCCAACTGGCGCGACAAGTGGGCCGAAGTCGCCCTGGCCGAATTGAAACGCCTGCGGTTCAACACCGTCGGCAACTGGTCGGACTGGGAATATGCCGCCCAGGCCGGATTTCCCTACGTTCGGCCCATGAACTTCCGCGCCGCCCGGGCGGGCTACGTCTATCGCGATTTCCCGGACGTGTTCCATCCCGGGTTCGAAGCGGACGTCGCCGAGTTCGCCGACCAGCTCAAGCCCACGGCCGACGACCCCGCGTTCGTCGGCTACTTTCTCATGAACGAGCCGACTTGGGGGTTTGCCTCGGAACTCCCCGCCGCCGGCATGTTGTACAACACGGCCTCCTCGCCGACGCGCGACGAGCTGGCCCGGTTTCTGAGGAGCAAATATCCGCACGACGGCGCTCTCGCCCGCGCCTGGAACATGGGGGTCACTTTTGAACGGGTCGCCCGGGGCAATTGGCGGGGGATCCTCGGCCCGGAGGCTCTGGACGATCTTCGCGCGTTCAGCGTGCGGATGGTCGAGAAGTACTTCCAGGCGCTTTCGGAGGCCTGCCGCAAGGTCGATCCCAACCATCTGAATCTGGGGATGCGCTGGGCGGGTATCCCTCCGGAATGGGCGGTGGAGGGCATGAAGTCGTTCGACGTCTTCAGCCTCAACTGCTACCGGGAGAAACTGCCCTACGCGGACGCCGAGAAGATCCACGCCATGCTCGATATGCCCGTTCTCGTGGGCGAGTGGCACTTCGGCGCACTGGACGCCGGCTTGCCGGCTTCGGGAATCGGTCACGTCCCAACCCAGGAGGACCGGGGAAAGGCTTACCGCATCTACCTGGAGGACGCGGCCGCCAACCCATACTGCGTCGGGGCTCATTGGTTCACGCTTTACGACCAGTCCGCCCTCGGGCGCTTCGACGGCGAGAACTACAACATCGGCTTCCTCGACATCTGCAATCAGCCGTACCGGGAAATCGGCGAAGCCGCCGTCGCCAGCCACGAACGGATGTACGAAATCGCCGACGGCCGCGCCGAACCCTTCACGGACGCGCCCGAGCATCTGCCGAGGCTGTACCTGTAGTAAGGACGTGAAAAGCTTTCAGCCTCCTGGATCCCAGACGGCGACGCGGTTCCAAGAGACTCAATCCGGTGACGGTCTCGATTTGCCGCCCTGACGGCATTATCGAGTTCAACGGTACGTTTCTGCCGAGAAACTCGACAACTGCGGAAGGATAAAACTCAAGGCGGTTTCGGGTTTCCAAGCCCCTTGGTGCGCCCCGTTCATGGACACACACACTCGCTCGTCATTCCGAACAGAAACGGTCTATTTGCCGCTTAAGCGGGATTTTCATTGACATCCTCCGAAGTTTCGAGTTACGTTCACGGCGAACAGGAGAAATTTACTGCTTTGGCGGCATACGTGGATCAACTCGATGAGATCGGACGGATCGTCCATTTCCATCGACGGAAGAGCGGCCTGAGTCGGATTCAGCTGGCGACCCTGGCCGGCGTGGGGAAGACGGTCATCTACGATCTCGAGCACGGCAAGAAGACCCTGCGGATCGAGACGCTGTTTCGAATTCTGGATGCGCTCAACATCAAGCTCCAGCCGGTCAGCCCCTTGATGGAGCTCTATCGGGAGGAGCGCGATGCGCCGAGCTAGAGTCTTCGTTCATGGCAAGACGGCGGGCTGGCTCGTCGAACTCGACCCGGGCGGCCGATACCGGCTCGAGTACGCCGAGGACTACCGGGGGGAGCCGGTCTCGCTGGGCTTGCCGATCACTTCGACTCCCTACGAGTTCGATCGATTTCCTCCCTTCTTCGAGGGACTGCTTCCGGAAGGCGTCCAACTGGAAGCCCTGCTGCTCCAACGGAAGCTCGACGCTCAAGACTACTTCGGGCAATTGGTCGCTGTGGGAGGAGACTTGGTCGGGTCCGTCACCGTCGAGGAAGAGTCGTGAAGCACTGCCCGCTGACCTATGAACCGCTCAGTGGCGGCCGCTACGCCCCACAAGGGCTTCGGCGTCTGTCCGGCGCGCTCGAAGACCTCGTCGACTTCCCCTACTCCGCCGGGGAGCAGCTGGAAGAGGCCCGGATGCGCGCATCCAAGCTCTCGATCCAGGGCGTACAGCCGAAGCTGAGTGCCGTGCTGAGCGTCAAACAGTCCACGTTTGTCCTTGTCGATCGCGGCGGCCGCTACATCCTGAAGCCCCAAAACCCGAACTGGACTCAGGTTCCCGAAGTCGAAGATCTGACCATGCGTCTGGCGGGCGCGGCCGGGATCGAGGTCCCCCTCCATGGGCTCATCTACTGCCGGGACGGCAGCCTGACCTACTTCATTCGCCGTTTCGATCGAACTGGACGAGGCAAGGTGGCCGTCGAGGACTTCGGCCAACTCGCCGGTCTCTCCCGGGAGACCAAGTACCGATTCTCCATGGAGCGCGTGGCCGCGCTCCTGGATGATTTCTGCACCTTTCCGCTCCTGGAGAAGTTCAAGCTCTTTCGCTTGGTGCTGTTCAACTTCCTCAACGGCAATGAAGACGCCCACGTCAAGAACTTCTCGTTGATACGGCGCGACGGCAAGATCGAACTGAGCCCCGCATACGACCTGGTCAACACAACGATTCTGCTGAGGGACCCGACGGAGGAGCTGGCGCTCCCGTTGGCCGGCAAGAAGTCCGGACTGACCCGAAGGGACTTCCTCGATGACTTCGGCCGGGAGCGGCTGGGGCTGACCGACAAGGCCGTCCGCGAAGTCGAGGAGACGTTGGCCCGGTCGCGGCCCTCCTGGGAGAAGCTGATCGACCGGAGCTTTCTGGGTCCGGATCTGAAACGACGATACCGGGACCTCGTCGCCCAACGGTGGGCTCGGCTCGATTTCCCGAGCGCCTTGACCTGAGCCCGCCCGACCAGATCCCCGGATCGGTGGTCCCCGTTTTGGTGCGGGAACTGGTGGAGCGTCTCGGACGCCTGTGCTATGGTGGGGTCAACAACGGGTCGCCGATCCATCGAGGGCCCTCATCAGCTGGATTTGACCGCGGGGTTGGTGTTCCGATTCTGACGGCGACAATTACGAGGACAGGACTTGCACCACCGTCCCGGTGTTCGGCACCACCATCCAATATCGTGGGCCGACCCCATTCGTGACCCTTTGTGGCCGTCGGTTACATCTCCAGGGAACCGGGGTCGACCGGGCACCGTATCCATGGGCATGAGGATGACCAGCGCTCTCCTGCTCACCGTGACCTTGTCGCTCGCCGCCTGTGGCGAGGAAGCCACCGGCGCCGGGCCCGACGATCCCTTCGGGGACGCCGTTTGGCGCCTCGTCTCGGGCGGCGTCGACGGCTCCGAACTGGACCTGCTCGACACCCACCCGGTCACCATCACCCGCACCGACGAAGGCGTCGGCGGCACGGCCGCGTGCAACTCCTACGGCGGGTCTCTGGCCATCGACGGCGCGTCGATCTCGATCTCCGACCTGTTCGGGACCATGATGGCCTGCTTCCGCGACGAGGTGATGGTCCTCGAATCGGCCTACCTGAACGGCTTGGGCCGGGTCGGAACCATCGCCGTCGGCGACGACACCCTCACCCTCGCCGGCGACGGCGTCCTCCTCGTGTTCGAGGCCCAGGCGCCGCCTCCCGACGCGACACTCGAAGGCACGACGTGGACCCTCGACACCATCTTCGACGAGGAGGTGGCGTCGAGCACCGCGAGCGACGCCAAGAGCACGCTGCTTATCGCCGACGGCGCCATCTCGGGCTCGACCGGCTGCAACACGTTCAACGGGGCGGTGACCGTCGGCGACGGCAGTCTGTCGACCGGCGAACTCGCCACCACCCGGATGGCCTGCGCACCCGCCGTGATGGGCCAGGAAACCGCCGTAATCGCCGTGCTTTCGGGAGACCCGGCCTTCGCCGTCGAGGGCCCGATATTGACTCTCACCCTGCCCGACGGCCGCGGTCTGATCTATCGGGCCTTCTGAGCGGCCGAGCCGACGACCCTCGAGGGATTCCGGGCCGGAGAAAGCGGGGTAGACCGCGGGGACGGGTCCCGCGTCAGGTTCACCCATCCAAACAACAACTCGGCCGTCTTGAGTTCTCAAGGCCTCCGTGGGATAATCCCACCATGCCGTCCAAGGTTGATGCCAAGAGAAGAGTCGTCGTTCCCGGTGCGCGGCCGGGCGAAGTCTTTGACGTGCAGAGAGTCGAAGAAGGGCGAATCCTTCTTGTGCGTCTGGAGCGGCCGGAGGCCCGGCCAAAACGGACGCGTAAAGAGTGTCTTGCCGCCATGGACGAGGCATCCCTGACGCCGGGCATGAGCTGGAACGAGCTGAAGACCCTGACACGAGATTCATGATCCTCCTCGACACGAACGTCCTCATCTACTCGGCCGAGCGCGAGAACCCGTTTCACGACTGGGCTCGAGAAACAATCGCCGAGGCGGTTTCCGGAGAAGGTGCCGCCATCAACCCGGTGGTCCTTGCAGAACTCTGCGTCGGAGACCTGGAGCCCGGCACGGTATCCGATCGGATCCGGAGTTGGGGGGTTGCGATTCTGGATCTGCCGGCTGCGGCGGCGCCTTTGTGCGCATCGGCTTATTCCGCCTACCGGAGGCGAAGGGAGGCTCATTCCGGCTCGGTTTCCCGCATTCCTCTTCCCGATTTCTTCATCGGGGCTCACGCTCAGACGATGGGGTGGATTTTGGCGACGGCCGACGAGGGCCGGTTCCGGACCTACTTCCCGCGCCTGACGCTTCGTATGCCGTCTTCCTGATCGTTTGGGGGGGCCTTCGGTCCCGGCTCGTCGGACCGTCCCCTTTCGGAGCCCCGGCCCGGATCGTCGACGCCGTGCTCGACGGTGGGATCGTCG
>CAYRCA010000213.1:0-7349 GCA_964422565.1 uncultured Acidobacteriota bacterium
CCTTGGGGGCGACCAGAACGGCGTCCCGCTGGCGCAGAATGGCCCCCCGCTCGGGAAATTCGGGGCCGTGGAAGCTCCATTCGGGACGGCGGTGGAGCTGTTCCCATCGTTCGTTGAATCGGTCGATGGGGAGAAAGAAAGCCGCGGGATCGCCCACGTGGATGAGAACGGGAATACCCAACTCGGCGCATTGCGCCCAGATTGGATCGAGGCGGGGGTCGTCGACGGGAACGACCGTGCCGGAAGCGTCCCGGACGGTCAGGCCGAGGTTCTTGAAGATCTTGAGTCCCTGGGCGCCGCCGGCCACGGCCCTCTCAATCTCGGCGGCGGCCGCCCGTCCAAAATCCGGCTCGTCGATCCGGGAGAAATCGACGTTACAGAATATGACGAACTCGTCCGGATAGGGGTCCTTGAACGTCCGGAGGTTCCGCTCCAGCCGTTCACCCCATCCGCCGCTCAGGTTGACGGCCGTGCGGATGCCGAGCTCTCTCATCGACCCCCGGATCTCCGCGACGTCGTCGTCGGGTCCGAAGTGACTGTGGGCGTCCACCACCGGAAATCGAGGCTTGTCGATCAAGGTCTCCGGAGTGACCAGCTCAGGAGCGGGATCGAACTCCAGATAGCGCAGTCGCGGCGGAGGGGGAAGGGGTTCCCGCCCTTGGATCGGACCCGCCGTCAGGACGAGCAAAGCGGCCGCGAAACCGACTCCGATCCCAGTTCGACAGCGAGGATTCGTCAAGCGCATCGTCTCTCCGGGCGATGCCGACCCGAGGTCGGCGATTGCGTCGAGGCTCATCCGCTTCCCGCTCTCAGTCTGCATGAAAGCGTCTGCCTTGTCGACCCGGAGGGCACACCCGGAGGGCCAGCCGGAGGGTCTCCGGAGGGCCTCGGGGGTTCTTGACACGGAAGAAGCGGAACTCACGGAATGAGTGGGGTCCGTGGCCGCTCGTTCATGAGTGCGTCGACATTCTTGAGGGGGGGTGAACCGCGAAGTCCGAAAAGGCGCGAAGGCTTCATTGACAGCCGTAAACCGACTAGGCAGAATGGCTTGGTAGACTTCGAGCAACCGCGCTCGAGAAGGGCTGCTGGACCGTGCGAATGCGGCTTCGGTTCGTGGACGCAATCCGATTTTGGACAGGCGGGTTGCGGGCCGCGGCGGGACCGGCGCCTGCGTTACCCCCTTGTTCGCTCTCAATTCCGACGTTTGAAGGAGAAATGCCCGCCCCGGGCGACCCGCCAATGAACGACTTGTCCCTTAAGGAGTAGCCATCATGACGCACCCCGTTTCCCGCCGTCGGTTTCTGCAGACATCCACTTTGGCGCTGGCGGCCTCCGCCGTGGCGCCCTACGCCTGTACCGGCAGGGTCGGTGTTGAGGCGCCGATGAAACGGATGCTGGGCCGGACAGGATTCGACGTCACCACTCTCGGGCTGGGAGGTCAGGCCTCGCTGCAGTGGACGCCGGAGGGCGTCGACCCGGTGCCGATCATTCTGAAGGCCATCGAGACGGGAGTGAACTACCTCGACACCTCCAACGTCTATGGCCCCAGTCAGGTGAACTTCGGCAAGGCCTTCCGTTCGATCCATCTGATACCCGGGGAGGCCGGCTACGACGAGAGTCGACGCCGGTCGATCTGTCTGGCTAGCAAGACGATGATCCGCTATGCCAGAGGCGCCAATCCGGATGTACCCGACCGAACCCAGGGAGCGCCCGGATCGAAGGCCGTCGACGATGTGAAGCGGTCGTTGTCGCAGCTATTCGGCGACGGCGAGGGGGGGTACCCCAGCGGAGCCTATCTGGACCTGTGCTTCATCCACAACCTGAACACAATGGCCGAAGTGGACGCCATCTACGAGGGACTGGACGACCCGGATCCGACAGCCGAGCGGCTGGGCGCGCTGGCGGCTCTGGCCGATTACCGCGACGGGACCAACCTGACCGGGCTGAATCCCGGAGAAGAGAAGCTCATCCGCGGAATCGGCATCTCGGGGCATTTCTCGTCCCCCGTAATGATGGAGTGCCTGCAGCGGGACGAGAGGAATCTGATCGACGCCATGCTCATCGCCATCAACGCCAACGACCGTCGCTATCTTCCCCACCAGTACAACGCCATCCCCGTGGCTGTGGCGAGGGATGTGGGGATTGTCGCCATGAAGGTCTTCGCCGACGGGGCCATGTATACGAAGGAGGCGAAGTGGTCTAGAGCCCCGGAGGACGTCGTGCTGACGGTGGGCTCACCCGAGCTGCCCAGCCGCCCTCTTGTCGAATACGCTCTCGCGATCCCCGGTGTGGACACGGCGATCATCGGCATCGGACACATCGATTCCGACTCCCGTCAGTGCCAGCTTGAGCAGAACCTTTCCGCCGCCCAGGTCGCTCCCGGCGCCCTGACCCGGACCGACCTGGAGGAGATCGAGGAGTTGGGTGCGCAGGCCAAGGGGGGGATGACCAATTGGTTCCAGGTGCCCCTAGAGTCCCTGGGGGCGCCGCGCGAGGCGGTGGTGGCGCTGGAGCCGCGCGGCGAGCGGTGGATCGCTCGCCTGGAGTGGCAGACGGCCTACGCCGCCGATCGGCCGATCCGCCACTACGAGATTCGCCGCGACGGCCAGGCCGTCGCCGAGGTGGAGCATCGGCCTCAGACGACCAAGGCGCCCTTCGCCTTTGAGGACCCGTTGCCGGATCGCGCCGCCCACGCGTACACCGTCGTTACGGTGGATGCCGCCGGCCGGACGGCGGAGAGCGGTGTGCTCTCGCTGCCTGTATGAGGCTCGCGCGGCGGGTCCGGAAGCTAAGGCAAGGGTGCCGGGACGTCGGAGCACAGGGGGTGTGGACAAGGTTCAACGCTAGGGTGCCGCTGTTGCGACGCCGGGCGTCTCACCGCGGAGGGCGGGCGAGGGAGCGCTCGCTTTTCGCTTCCGTTTCACGCCAGAATGGGCGCATGAGTCAGTCTCGCTGGACGCAAAATCGTTGCTTCGTGTCGGCGTCCGCCGCCGTTTGGATGACCGCCGGGTTCGCCGTCGGCGGACACGCCTTTCGAATCGTCGACGTCGAGTCGGGCCAACCCGTGGCCGCCCGAGTTTATCTTCTGAAGGACGGGGCACCGTATCATCCGCAGGGCTTCGTCTCCTATTCACGTGGTCGGGAGACCCATTTCCTGGTGCCCCCGGAGTTCGAGCTCGAGCTGACGGAAGGCGATTGGGAGATGAGGGTGGAGCGGGGACTGGAGTATCATCCGGTGGAATTGGCCTGGCGGGGTGCCGTTCCGCCTCTGGACGAGATCCGCTTGCGGCGCTGGGTAAACCTGAACCGGGAAGGGTGGTGGTCTGCCGACATGCATGTCCATCGCGCCCCGGATGAACTGGAACGGATCGTCCTGGCCGAGGATTTGAATTTCGTCCCCACCATCACGACTCACGTCTGGGGGGAGGATGTGAACCGGCGGTGGCCTTCGATCGCCGAATTTCCGGTTGAAGTGGAGCCGGGTCGAATCTACACCGCCAATTCGCAGGAGGTGGAACGGATCGAAGGCGGGCCGGGAGCGGTGATCTTGTTCGCTCGTGACCTGCCCGTCTCGTTCGATGGGTACGAGATGTATCCGCCGTCGGCGGTCTACACGCGCCGGGTTCGCCGCATGGGCGGTCTGGTGGGCGGCGACAAGCTGTTCTGGCTGGACACCTTCGTGAACGTCGCCCTGGGGGAGATCGACTTCATCGAGATCAACAACAACCATTTCCTGCCTCACTTGGTGGACATGGATCTCGTGCACTGGTCGCACTGGCCGGTCGAGTTCGGCTATCGGGCCGCCCGGGGATTCGCCTTGTGGAACATGGATCTGTACTATCGGATTCTGAACTCGGGTTTTCGCCTTCCTCTGTCCGGCGGTTCCGCCAGCGGAGTCAAAGCGACGCCGGTCGGTTTCAACCGGGTCTACGTTCGGCTGAGCGAGGGGGAGTTCACTTATGACGCCTTTATGGCGGGACTCAAGGCGGGACGTACGTTTTCGACCAACGGGGCCGCGTTGGAATTGGAGGCGGACGGGCGTTTCGGACCGGGAGACGAAATCTCCGCACGTGTCGGCCAGGTCCTGCCGATGCGGGGCCGGGCCCGCTCGCGAATCGGACTGGAGAGCCTGCAGCTGGTGGTGAACGGCCGGGTGGTTGCCGAGGTCCGCACCGGCGGAACCGAGATGGCGCTGGAGCATGAACTTGAAGTTGGCGAAAGCTGCTGGGTGGCGCTGCGGGCTTTCGAAAACTCCGATCTCGACAGCCGTTTTGCCCACACCAGCCCCATCTATGTTCTTGTGGACGGCCGGCCGCCGCGCGTCGAGGAGTCCATCCGAGACCTGTTGGCAAAGGTGGATCGGTTGATCCACTACGTCGAAGAGAGCGACGGCTTCCGCCGGGAGTGCCATCGCGCGGAGACCCTGGATCTATACCGTCGGGCCCGCGCGGTCTACCGGGAGCGTCTCGAAGGCCGTTGAGGCGGCGCCGATTCGGAGGCGCGGGTCGCTCCGAGGCACGAACCGACCTCGCCCGCCATCCTCATCGGCGTATTCCCGCACCCCAATCCGCTTAGTAAATGAACCGGAAGGCACGGCGGCAAGCGCGCGGCGCCGACGGGCTCGCTTCCGCTTGACCGGGCTCTTCTGCGGTTCGAGTGCGGCCGACGCCGCCGACGCCGTGAGGATCTTCACTTTGTGGGGCCAACCTGATAAGTTTCGGGGCTTCAGGGGTCCTTTTCCGAAGAATTTTTAATCCGGAGGCAACTCGATGAGGATTGCTGTCGTAAGGGAATCAACCGACGAGGACCGCAGGATTCCACTCACTCCCGCGGGGGCGCAGAAACTGGTGGACCTGGGCGCTTCGGTCGGCGTCGAAGCCGGCCTCGGTCTGACGATCGGTTTCTCGGACCGCGACTACGAGGACGTTGGCGTCGAGGTGGTCAAGGGGCGTCGGAAGCTGCTGGAGTCGGCGGATATGGTTCTGAGACTGAGGAAGCCGACGATCGAGGATGTGGAGGTTCTGAAGCCGGGTTCCATCCTGGTCGGGTTCCTGGATCCTTTTAACGAGAGGAAGTTGCTGGACCGGTTGGCCGCCGCGGAAATCACCGCCCTCTGTATGGAACTGATTCCCCGCACGACGCTGGCCCAGAAGATGGACGCCCTGAGCTCTCAGGCCAACTTGGCGGGCTACGCGGCGGTGATTCTCGCGGCGGACGCCCTGGACAAGATTTTTCCCATGATGTCGACCCCGGCCGGAACGATTCCGCCCGCCCGGGTCTTTGTCGTGGGTGCGGGGGTGGCCGGGCTGCAGGCCGTGGCCACCGCCAAGCGGTTGGGCGCCATCGTGGAGGCCTACGATACACGGCCGGCCGTGGAGGAGCAGGTGAGATCCGTGGGAGGGCGGTTCGTTAAGATCGACGTGGGCGAAACCGGCGAGACGGCGCAGGGGTACGCCCGCGAACTGACCGAGGAGCAGTTGGCCAGGCAGCGGGAAGGGATGGCCCGTCACTGCGAGAAGTCGGATCTGGTGATCACGACGGCTCAGGTGTTCGGAAAGCGTGCGCCGCGGATCATCACGGAGGACATGGTGGCCCGCATGAAGCCGGGCAGCGCGATCGTAGACCTGGCCGTCGAGTCGGGGGGAAACGTGGCCGGTTCCGAAGTGGGAAAGGTGGTGGTCAAGGACGGCGTCAAGATCATGGGATTCGCGCCCTTGCAGGCCCGGGTGGCGCTCGACGCCAGCCAGATGTATTCGAACAACGTGGTGAATCTGGTGGCCCATTTCTGGGACAAGGAGGCGAAGGCGTTCAATATCAGACTGGAGGACGAGATTATGAAGGGCTGCCTCGTCACGCACGAGGGCACAATCCGCAACGAGCTCTTAACGAAGGAGGGGGCATGAACGCCGGTTTTATCTTTCTGGCCTTCATCCTGGTGTTGGCCGTATTCCTGGGCTTTGAGTTGATCTCGAAGGTGCCGTCGAAACTCCACACGCCTCTCATGTCGGGCTCGAACGCCATTTCGGGGATCACCATCGTGGGGGCGTTGGTGGCCGCCGGGGGTGAGAACGAGCAACTGAGCATCGTGCTGGGCACGCTGGCCGTGACCTTCGCCACCATCAACGTGGTGGGGGGATACCTGGTGACGAACCGGATGCTGGGAATGTTCAAGAAAAGAGATAGCGGGGGTGGGAAGAAATGAGTGTCCCAATCGAAGCCACCTACATTCTCTGCGCCCTCCTGTTCGGGTTGGGTCTCAAGCTCTTGAGCTCGCCGGAAACCGCCCGTCGGGGCAATATGCTCTCCGCCTTGGCTATGTTTCTGGCGGTGACGGCGACCCTCTTCCACGGCGGCATCATCGACTATCGGTTCATCGTCCTCGGGATGGCGGTCGGCTCGGTCATCGGCGTGTTCGCGGCGCGCCTCGTGGCCATGACGGCGATGCCGGAGATGGTCGCGCTGCTCAACGGTTTCGGGGGCATCGCCAGCCTTCTGGTGGGCTGGGCCGAATATCACGACAACCTCACCCCGGGGACTTTCACGGCGGTCACCATCTTTCTCGCCGTCCTCATTGGCGGCGTGACCTTTTCCGGGAGCCTGATCGCCTGGGCCAAACTGAAGGAGATCTGGATCGGCAACTTCGGCATCAGCAAGGCCTTGGTTTTCAGGGGCCAGCAGGTCTTCAACTCGGCTTTGCTGCTGGCGATCCTGGCGGCCGGCGGGCTGTATCTGTCGGACACGGGAGAGGGATACGGCTTCTTCATCGCGGTGATCGCCCTGGCCTTCGTCCTCGGCGTGATGGCCGTCATCCCGATCGGCGGGGCCGACATGCCGGTGGTCATCTCACTCCTGAACTCCTACTCGGGAATGGCCGCCTGCGCGGCGGGTTTCGTGATCCAGAACAACATCCTCATCGTGGCCGGCTCCCTGGTGGGCGCCAGCGGGATCATCCTGACCAAGATCATGTGCAAGGCCATGAACCGCTCGCTGGCCAACGTGCTCTTTAGCGGGTTCGGAGCGGTGGTCACGGCGGGCAAGGCCGCCGAGCAGGGCGAGGTCAAGCCGATCTCGGTCGAGGACGCCTACTACCTGCTGGAGTCGGCGAGTTCGGTGGTGTTCGTGCCCGGCTACGGTCTGGCCGCCGCCCAGGCCCAGCACGTCAACCGGGAGCTGGCGGGCCTGCTGGAGGCGAACGGATGCGAAGTCCGGTACGCCATCCATCCGGTTGCGGGACGGATGCCGGGACATATGAACGTGCTGCTGGCCGAGGCGGATGTGCCCTACGATCAGCTGGCCGAGCCGGAGGACGTCAACCCCATCATGGAAACGGTGGACGTCTGCATGGTGGT
>CAYRCA010000214.1:0-5339 GCA_964422565.1 uncultured Acidobacteriota bacterium
CCAGGATCTCGGCCTCCGTGACAAGAGCGACCTCGGCGATGTGATCGCGAATGATGGAGAACGCGCGTCGGCCGATGCCGCCCTCGACCCCCCCGGCGGTTGTTTCCAGAGGGGGCATTTCGGTCACCGCCTCGCCTCGTTCCAGGGACAGCTTCAGCGAGGGTGAGCCGGCGTGCTGACAGCCCGCGAGGCGGAAAGAGCGCCCGATTGCACACATCCCGGCCACAAGGCCCGCCGCAAGACCCCCGCCGCCCACCGGAACCACCCAGGTGTCAACAACCGGAACGTCCTCCAGGACCTCCCACGCCAGAGTCGCGCCATTTCCCAGCATCACTACGGGGTCGTCGAAAGCGGACACGTAGACGCTTCCCTTCTCCCCGGAACGGGCGAGGGCGAAACGCTCGGCTCCGTCGAACCCCGGAAATGGGGTCTCCACGACCCCCGCCCCCAACGCCTCGATCCCCCTCCTTTTGGACGGATCCGCCGTGGAGGGCAGGTAAACCGTCACCGGCACGCCCGCCTCCCGTCCCGCCCAGGCCAACGCCCAGCCATGATTGCCGGCGGAGCAGGCGGCGACCCCCCTCCTCCGCTCCCCGGGCCGCATCTCCGCCACGCGGAGGAGGGCGCCCCGCAGCTTGAACGAACCCGTCAACTGCAAGAACTCCAGCTTCAGAAGAACGGGCACCCCAAGCCGCCGCGACAGCGTTGGGCATTCCTCCACAGGCGTCCGTCTTAACCGGGGCCGCAGCAGCGCGGCCGCGTCCCGGATCCGCTCGGCGTTCCACACGACCCCACACGATAGCGAATTCCTCCGAGGACTTAAAGCCGGCGGGCGGCGTCGCTTCGCGGCGGGCCGGACCTACGTCCCATCTCCGCTCCGAGGAGTCGAGCCATGGTGCGCAAAGTTGCCCTCTGGCCTTGTTTTTACACATCCCGGAGTGGTAACTCTTTTACCGACTGGACGAATCCAGATTCATGGGTGAGGACAATTCGGAGTTGGGGCCACCGGAGGAATCCTCCGGGACCGGGATCCATCGGAGATAGCCATGCAAGTCGATATTCGCCATGTGGATGATGTGATCATTGTCGATCTCGAGGGCCGCATGGTGGCCGGCTCGGGGGCACGACTCCTTCGCGACGTCATGAACCAATTGGTGGCGGAGGGATGGAAGAGGATCCTCCTCAACCTTTCGGGGGTGTCCTGGATCGACAGCGCCGGTATCGGCGAACTGGTGGCCAGCCTCAAGATGGCGAAACGCTTCGGCGTGACGGTCAAACTGCTTCGCATCGGCGACCGCGTCAAGCACGTTCTCTCCATCAGCCAGATTCTGCCCCTGCTCGAGGTCTACGAGAACGAGGAGGAGGCGCTGCGCCGGATTCGCGCCGAGCCGGAGGCGTCCCCGGAACTGTAGAGATCCTGGGGGCGATCCAGCAAGGGGCGCCACAACGCCGGGGTGGAATGAATTCTCAAGCCGCGGTTTCAATGAATTCACTGAATGGGTTTGGAGCCCCATGCACCGCGGTTGCTGTCTTCGGGGTTTCCCGGGCTCTGGGTTGCTGCTAAGATCAGGCCCATGTTAGCCGGGTGCATGGGCTTTCGGGCCATCGCCAGTCGAGGAGGGAGGGCACGGTGACAGTCACGCTCGGCCATGCCTTGGCCGGGGCTTTCGTTTCCCTCCTGATCTTGGTTATTGTCGTCCTCCTGGCGGTTCGGACCACCCGAACCGTGTTCCCGGTCCGATGCGTCCACTGCTGGATGCTCGGCGGGCGGGAAACCGTGGTTGCCTACTCCGAGGAGCGGCACGTCTGGGCCATCTGCTCCGACTGCGTGAGCCACTACTGGCGCTTCTCCGAAAGTCGCCCGCCGGACGGCGAGGGCGCGGCACCGCCGACGCCGCACGATCATTCTCCGGCCCGCCGCAGCCGGGTGCTTTATAGCTAGAACACGCCGCTGGCCGAAGGCTAACGAGTCGACGCTTCGTTCTAGTCCCCACGCCTCAGCACAAGGTTCTCCGAATTGATCCGCCGGGCCTCCCGCCCCCGCTCGACGATATCCAGGATTTGATCCCGTTCCTCGGGAGAGTTCACCTCGCCGGAGATCGCCACCTCCCGATCGGTTACCGAGATACTGATGCTCCGCGCGAGATTCCTCGCCGCCAGGATCTGCATCAGGACGCGCGAGACCTCCTCGTTCGGAATCTGATTGACGGCTTCGGGAATCGGCCTGTCCGGCTCCGGCGGACTCGCGGCTTCGGCTCCACTCCGATCACCTGTCGGCCGCGTTGCGTCGGCATCGGGAGGGCTCGCTTCGGGCGCTCGAACTTCGGGCAGTCCTTCCAGGAACTCAAGAGGGTTCTCGGGCGTTGGGGACGACTCGAACAGAACCCGGATTTCCGACCGCTGATAGGCGATATAGGCAAGTCCGGCGACCAGAAGCCCGACGACGATCCCGAGGGGGAGACGCATCACAGAAAGCCGAGCTCAAGCTTCGCGGCCTCGGACATGCGATCCGTGCTCCAGGGAGGATCCCAGACAAGCTCCACCCGAACGTCGTGGACGCCCTGGACCGATCTGATCGTGCTTTCCACCTCGCCCGGCAACGACCCGGCCACCGGGCAGGCCGGCGAGGTCAGGGTCATGTCCACGGACACGACCCCCTCCAAGGACACGTCCAGCTTGTAGATGAGTCCCAACTCGTAAATATTGACCGGGATCTCGGGATCGTAAACGGTCCGGACCGCCTCGATGACGTCCTCGCGGATCCCGGCCGCCTCCTCGGCGGAAAGGCCTTCGGGTGGGCTCTCGCCCGATAGGCGGGCAGTGGGGTGGTCTCGATCGTTGTCCGACATCGCGTTACTCCGTGCCGACCGCCTGCGGCCGACTCTCCAACGCCGCCAGGAGAGCGTGCCAGACCAGCGTCGCGCACTTGACCCGAACCGGGTAGTCGCTGAGACGATGGAATACGACGAGCCGGTCCAGGGCTTCGTCGGATGAGGGTATATCGGCGGCGATCTGTCCCGTGACCATGCCGTGGAACTTCTTGAAGAGCTCGCGCGCCTCCTCGAGCGTTCTCCCTTTGAGCGCCTCGGTCATGAGGGAGGCGGAGGCGGTGGAAATGGCGCAACCGGTGCCCTCGAAGCTGATGCCCGAGATCCGCTCTCCATCGAGCTTGATGTAGACGGTCACGCGATCCCCGCAAAGGGGATTGAAGCCTTCCGCCTCGCCCGTGGAGTCCGGCAGTCGGCCGTAGTTCCTCGGTCGTCTGTTATGGTCCAGAATAACGTCCTGGTAGAGATCGGTCAGCGCACTCATTCAGGCGAATACCTCCAGAGCCTGCCGAAGCCCACGAACCAAGCAGTCTATCTCGTTTCTCGTGTTATAGAAAGCCAACGACGCCCGGGCGGTGGCGGGTATTCCGAAGAAGTCCATCACCGGCTGGGCACAGTGGTGGCCGGCGCGGATCGCGATGCCCTGCTGGTCGAGAATCGTGCCGATGTCGTGGGGGTGCACGCCATCCAGCGTGAAGGACAGGATGCTCGCCTTCTCCCTGGCGGTCCCGATGATCGTGACCTCGGAGAAGCGAGACAAGGACTCCTCGGCGTACGCCAGCAACTCCTCCTCGTACCGCTGGACTCGTTCAAGTCCCAGGCTCTCGAGGTAGTCGACGGCGACGCCGAGGCCGACGGCGCCCGCCACGTTGGGAGTGCCCGCTTCGAACTTGTGGGGAACCTCGTTGTAGACCGTTTTTTCAAAGGTCACCGAGGTGATCATCTCCCCGCCCCCCTGGTAGGGCGGCATCGCGTCGAGCAGGTCCCGCTTCCCGTAAACAACGCCGATCCCCGTCGGGCCGTACATCTTGTGCCCTGAGAAGACGAGGAAGTCCACGTCCAGTTCTTGGACGTCGACTGGGAGGTGGGGCGCCGCCTGGGCCGCGTCAAGCAGCACCGGAACGCCGGCCGCGTGGGCCGCCTCGATCAACTCCGCCGCCGGGTTGACCGTCCCCAGGGCATTCGATACATACACAACCGCCGCCAAACGGGTACGGGGCGTCAACTTTGCGCGAAACTCCTCCAGCACAAGCTCGCCGCGCCGAGTCATGGGGGCCACACGCAGCCTGGCGCCGGTCTGTTCGCACAACATTTGCCAAGGCACGATGTTGGAGTGATGCTCCATCGCCGTGATCAGGATCTCGTCCCCCGGCCGCACCCGCATTCGACCAAAGCTCTGGGCGACCAGATTCACGCCCTCAGTGGCGCCGCGGACAAAGACGATCTCCGCCGCCTGCCGCGCATTGATCAGCCGCTGGACCTTGCGCCGGCTTTCCTCGTAGGCTTCGGTCGCGACCTGGCTCAGGTGATGCACACCCCGGTGGATATTGGCGTTCTGGGTCAAGTAGTAGCCGCGAACCGCCTCGATGACCGCCTCCGGCTTCTGTGTGGTGGCGGCGTTGTCCAGGTAAACCAAGGGATTTCCCTCGACCTCTAGCCGAAGAATCGGGAAATCCCGCCGGACCGCCTCCACATCGAACGCATCGCGCCGCGGAGTTTCCAGCGATGATGTCATATCCTTCACGCCAGTTCCAAGTCAGGCGCCCGCGCCTCCGGACGCCGACGCGCTAAAAAGCCTGCTTAACCACCCGACCCATGGGCAACCACTCGAAAAGGTAGCGATCCAACGCCTCGCGCAGCGGTTCGACCTTCACCCGGCCGACGACCTCGCTGGCGAAGGCATAGGTCAGAATGCTCCGCGCCGCGGCCAGCGATATACCGCGAGCCCGCAGATAGAATATGGCGTCGGGATCGAGCTGCCCAATAGTGGCGCCGTGGGTGCACTTGACATCATCCGCGTAGATCTCCAGCTGCGGCTTGGTGTTGATCTGGGCGTGATCCGACAGGAGCAGGTTGTTGTTGGTTTGCTTAGAGTCGGTCCTCTGCGCCCCCTTCGCCACCACGATGCGGCCGCGAAACACGCCCGTTGCGCGGTCCATCAAGATCCCCTTGTAGAGCTCCCGGCTGTCGCAGTGGGCCTTTAGATGGTCGATGCGGGTGAAATTATCCAGATGATGATCGTCTCCCACCAGAGAAAGGCCGTCCAGTTCGGCCCAGCCGCCCTCGCCGTTCAGGACGGCGCCCGTGTCGTTTCGTACCAGTCCGCCGCCAAGAGTGATCACCGAGCTGCGAACGTTGGAACTCCGAAGCTGGTGCGTTTCGATCGTCCCCAGATGAAACGAGCGGCCGGACTCCTGCTGGAACTTGTAGTAGTCGACCACCGCCCCGTCCTGGGCGAGGACCTCGGTCACCGCGTTGTTGAAGTACACCGCCTCGTCGGAGCCGACGTGG
>CAYRCA010000214.1:5349-7349 GCA_964422565.1 uncultured Acidobacteriota bacterium
CTCGACAACTCGAACCTCCGAGTTGGGTTCGGCCATGATCAGAACCCGCGGATGCGTCATCACCGGCTCGGCCCCACCGAGGCTCAGGAACACGATCTGAATCGGCTTTTCGACAACCGTTCCGCGCGTCACTTGGACCACGGCGCCCGCTCCGGCGAAGGCGAGGTTGAGGGCGCTGAAGGGGTGCTCCCTGAAACCCGCGTAGCGGCCCAGGTGCTCCGACACGACCGGGCTGTCCTCCCGGAGGGCCGCTCGCAGACTTCCCACCTCAACCCCGGCCGGCAGTTGGGAGACCGTCGAGAGACTCTCCACGAGCCGACCGTTGGCGAAAACAATTCGCGGGCAGCCCAGGTCGGCGAACCGGTTCTCCCGGATCGCCTCCTGCGCCCGTTGATCGGCGACCGCCGGCGCGGGAACGAAATTCGTGGCCGCCAGTCGGCTCAGGTCCGTAAACCTCCAGGATTCGTCCTTTCGGGTGGGAAATCCAAGCCGTCCGAAGCTCTCCCACGCCCCCCGGCGGAGGACTTCGAACCACTCGGGACCCTTTTCCGCCCGGGACGAGGCCAGCTCGATCAGTCGCGAGGCGGCCGCCTCGCGCGTCTCCAGTAATGCTTCCGTCATCGTGCCCTCCTCCTAACCGGCCCCGATCCGAGCTTCTTCCTCGATCCAGGAATAGCCGTGTTTCTCCAGTTCCACCGCCAGCGCCCTGTCTCCCGACTTCACGATCCTTCCCTGATACAGCACGTGAACGAAGTCGGGGACGATGTAGTTGAGCAATCTCTGGTAGTGGGTGACGACGACGAAGGACCGATCCCCGCCCCGGAGGGTGTTGACCCCTTCGGCCACAATGCGGAGCGCGTCGATGTCCAGACCCGAATCCGTCTCGTCGAGTATCGCCAGGCGAGGCTCCAACACCGCCATCTGGAAGATCTCGTTACGCTTTTTCTCCCCTCCGGAGAAACCCTCGTTCACGGGCCGGTTGAGGAGGCCCTCATCGATCTTGAGCAGTTTCGCCCTGTCGCGGACGAGCTTGAGGAACTCGATGGCGTCCACCTCCGGTTCACCCCGGTGCTTGCGGATGGCGTTCAGGGCCGCCCGCAGGAAGTAGGTGTTGCTGACGCCGGGGATTTCCACCGGGTACTGAAAGGCCATGAAAAGCCCTTCTCGGGCCCTCTCCTCGGGATCCATTTCCAGCAGATCCGCGCCGTTGTAGAGCACCTCCCCGGCGGTGACATCGTAGCCGTCCCGCCCCGCGAGGGCGTGCGCCAGGGTACTCTTTCCCGAGCCGTTCGGGCCCATCAGGGAGTGCACCTCGCCAGCTCCAACCCGGAGGTCGATCCCCCTCAGGATCTCCTTCCCCTCCGCGCTCACGTGTAAATTCCTGATCTCCAGCATTTGACTATCTCTCTCCTTGTAAAGTAGGCAAAAAAGGGGCGCCGCCGGTCTTAACCGACACTTCCCTCCAGGTTGACGGCCAACAGTTTCTGCGCCTCGACGGCAAACTCCATCGGCAATTCCTTGAACACTTCCTTGCAGAACCCGTTGACAATCATGGAGACCGCATCTTCCGCCGAAAGACCACGCTGGCGGCAGTAGAAGATCTGGTCCTCGCCAATCTTGGAGGTCGACGCCTCATGCTCCATGTGGGCCGTGCTGTTGGCGATTTCGATGTAGGGAAACGTATGGGCGCCGCACTTGTCGCCCAGCAACATGGAATCGCACTGGGTGTAGTTGCGGGCATTGACGGCGCCTTTGCCGATCTTCACCAGCCCCCGATAGGTATTCTGACCGAACCCTCCGGAGATGCCCTTCGAGACGATGTTGCTGCGCGTGTTCCGGCCGATGTGGATCATCTTGGTGCCGGTGTCCGCCTGCTGACGCTTCTTCGTGAGGGCGACCGAGTAGAACTCGCCGACGGAGCCGTCTCCGATCAGAATGCAACTCGGGTACTTCCAGGTGATGGCCGAGCCGGTCTCGACCTGGGTCCAGGAGATCCGCGA
>CAYRCA010000215.1:0-7333 GCA_964422565.1 uncultured Acidobacteriota bacterium
CGTGAGTACTCCATTGACCGTCGACTCGGCCATCATCGAGATCCCGATCTTTCCTCTGCCCAACGTGGTGCTCTTTCCGCGGACGATCCTTCCCCTGCACATCTTCGAAGAGCGATATCTCACCATGGTGGCCGATGTTTTGCAGGGGAACCGACGGATCGGGATAACTCTTCTTCGCCCCGGATGGGAGCGGAGTCCGCTAGGCGAGGCCGATGTGCACCCCGTCGGGGGACTCGGTCAGGTCAGTCAGTTCCAGAAGCGTGAAGACGGCAAATATGACGTCATCCTGAGCGGTGTCGCGCGCTTCCGAATCGTCGAGCTCGTCAGCGAAACGCCTTACCGACGGGCGAGGGTCGAACTTCTGGATGATCACTACCAGGAGCGTCCCGAGGATGCCGCCTTTGCGCTGCAACTGGTGGCCCGGTTTCGCCAACTGGCGGGGTTGGAGCACATGGCCCCGGAGGACCAGGAGGTCCTGGAGAAGGCCGACCTGACGACGCTGGTGAATTCGGTATGCTCCGCCCTTCGGATTTCACCGCACGACAAACAGACGCTCCTGGAGATCGACGACGTGCGGGTGAGGGCGGAGGCCGTCGTCGCGGTGGTGAATCAAATGCTATCCCAGAAGAGGTTTCTCGATCAATTCGTTCACTTGAGGCCGGAGGAGCCGGGCTGGAACTAGACCGGGGCATATCGGACTTGTCGGACAGGTCCGACCGTTCCTCCCTACCCTCCTGTTTCCGCCTCATGGATGGCGCGGTCTACCTCCTCGGCGGTCAGTTGAACGGCGGCGATCGCGTCGAACAGCGTCTCGAAGCTCCAGCCCTCCGAAAGGCCGAGTCGCCGCGCAAGACTTTCGCGGTTCAGGGGGTGTTCTCCGTCCAGGATCATAGCCTCGAGGTGATGGATGTCCACCGCGCCCAGGGGACAGTCCTCGATCTCGATGGAAAACCGGCATCCGGCCAAAACATAGGCCGACCGCATCGAGGCGAAGCCCATGTAGTCGTCCTCCTCGGCCGGAGGACCGTATCCGGAATATGGGATTCTCTCCACTTCGACCAGCGTTCCCCTATCAAGGCTGAAGAGTCGCACAAAATCCTCTTCGGGCAAACGGTCCTGGGGGATTACGGAGAGAAGCCCCTGGGGCTCCTCGCCGCGGTCGTCAAAGATGTCGGGCGCCTCTCGAGATCGCAGCGCGTTCTGGAGCGCCCGGCGGGCTTCGTCCAGGCTTGTGTATCGGACGGCTTTCATCGTGTCGATCCCTTTGGGTCCGGGGCCGCCATGCTTGCTCGCGGACCCTGGGGGGCCTCCGCGCCCCTCCTCGCAACCTCGCAACTCGCGCCCTTGACAGGGGCAAGGGTCCCCCTTACACTTCGGAGTTAATTTTAGCCTATGAGGCTCCTGGCAACGGTTCTTTGTTTTCTGCCCGCGTCCCTGGGGGTACTCGCGGCCGAGAGTGGCGTCGGTTCGGATGCCGCCTTCGAGCGAAGCCTCCGGGAGATTGCCTGTGACGCACTCGACCTGGCGCGTCTACGGGAACAGGCGCGCATGCGGAGTCCCTCGGCGGCCGACAAGGAGATCGATCTGCTGATCGAGCGGAATCTGAGGTTCATCTATCACAACAAGTTGAATCGACAGCGCTTTCTCGTCGCTCCCGATCCTCAGTCCGTGGTCGATCGCATCGTCGTTGTTCTCGAGTTGAACGGGCGGTTAGGTGGCTTGGTTTCAGACGGACGTCGCCTGTTCGGCAGGGAAGATCCGGGCTTGTCGGCCGACGAGCTTGTCGAGGAGGTTGGGTCGGCGGCGAGGGAATTGAAGCGGGCCTTTGCGGGATACTTTCTGGAGGGTCATTCCTCCTCCTATTCCGTCCAGGTGCCCCTGTCGAGGGATACCTCCACTCAATTGGCCTACTTCCTGATTCAGTCCGGGCAGATCACTAACGAGTTGTCTCAGCGACTGGACGATTACTTCTTCAACAGTTCGCCCCAGGCGGTCAGCCTTGCGCAGTATCGGAATTCCTCGGTCGGCACCTTGGCCGACTCCTTGCAGCGACTTTCGGATCTCGTGGGCAAGCGGTTGTCGAAGGAGCGGTAGTCGCGGGGTCGGCGGCGGATGCGTCTGACCTGCCCGCCCCGAAAACGCCGACCCGACTAAATGAAGATGTCCTCGTCCTGCAAGGGGGTCGATCGATCCCGCGTCTTCAATGCCTTGATCCCTGCGAGAATCCCCTTCACAACAGCGGACAGTTGGCCCGTGGGGCGGCGGAGTTCGCGAGTAAGATGAGTGGTCTGCCGTGTGAACTGGGTGAGACCGTATTCGAGCTTTCGCCCCGCCTCATCGACCTTCACGGTGGCCTTGTGGAGCCGGTCGGCGGCAAACTGGTCCGCCTGAGCCAACCCGGACGAGGTCGCGTCCAGCACTCGAAGCGATTGCCGTTCCAGCGCGGGCAGTTTCTCGCGGAACCAGACGGCTCTGCCGAACAGGGTGGACATTTCCTGGAGTTCGCGGCGGACGACACCCACCAGGCCGACCATCGACTTCTCAGCGTCCTGGATCCGCGAAGAAAAGAGCGCCAGGGCGATCAGCAGGCCCAGGGTCTGGACGAGGAGCAGAAAAGCCATAAAGAAGACCAGGACGGTTAGGGTCGTCGGGTCCGTGATTGTCATCCTTCAGGGAAGGTATCATAGGGTCGGTGGTCTGTTAAACCCGAAATTCGGAAGAGCTGGGTACCCCGCCGGAGACTTCCGGTGCGAATAACCACGTTCCGACGCAAGTTGGCCGCGCCCGGCCCCCGATCGAGGCTTCCGGCGGAGGACCGAGAACGCCCGGATTCCGTTGGGTCGATTTAGGAGGGACGATGGAGGCAAAGGGAGTGCTTGATTCCCGCACCACGATGACTCAGATGGTCCTGCCCAACGATGCCAATACGTACGGGAACGTCCTCGGGGGAAAGGTGATGCATTTGATGGACCTGGCCGGCGCCATGGCCGCCTACCGGCACTGCCGCAAGCCCGTGGTTACCGTCTCGGTGGACTCCGTCCGCTTTCTGCATCCGGTCAAAGTCGGCGCCCTGATGTTGCTGGAGGCGGTCGTGACTCGGGCGTTCACCACTTCCGTGGAGGTTCAGGTCCAGGTCTATTCCGAGGACCCCCTGACCGGCGAGCGGCGAAAGACCTGCGCGGCCTTTCTGACTTTCGTGGCCGTCGATGCGGAGGGACGGCCCACGACTGTTCCCGCTTTGGAGCCCGAGACGGAGGAGGAGCGTCGGCGCTGGGAACAGGCGCAGGCTCGAAGGGAGCATCGCCTCAGGTTCCCCCCCGGCGAGGGGGGATAGGCCTTTCGCCCGGATCCCCCAAACGGTCGACTCGGAATCGGGGAGCAGGTCAAGTGTCGCGAGTCCGACGAGCTTGGAGAAGGGCGGGTGCGAGGTCGGGCCGCCGCCTGGTTTCGAGCCGTCCAAGCGCGCCGGGTTTGTGTTCTCGGTGGGACGGGCGCCGGAGGGGGTGTGACGTTCCCGGGATTCCCCGGAGGCCGAGGCACGGGGATGCTCGTGGCGGGGCGGATGGGGCGGAGGAGGCGAAGCGGGATGTCGATGGTTTCGAGTAAGCAGGACCGGTACGCCGATCTTTACGTGGAGGTTGACTCCGTCCTGTCGGGGGAACTGGATCCGGTCGCGTGGATGGCCATGTTGTCCTGCCTCGTCCGGGAGCGTTTCGAATTCCTTTGGGTGGGGTTCTATCGCGTTCTCGGGGACGAGTTGGTAGTGGGTCCCTACCAGGGGACGCCGGGGTGCCTGAGAATTCCCTTCGGCAAAGGTGTCTGCGGAGCCTGCGCCGCTCGGCGGGAGACGATCATCGTACCGGACGTCCATCGGTTCCCGGGTCACATCGCCTGCGACCCCCGATCGAGATCGGAAATCGTGGTGCCGGTGCTGGACGTCCCGGGTCGGTTGAAAGCCGTCCTGGACATCGATTCCGACCGGGAGGACGCCTTTGACGCCGAGGATGCGCGCGGTCTGGAGAGGATTGTCTCGATGATGAGGGGGTTGCAGTGGACCGACGGGAACTGACCCGGCGGGTTCGTGAGGCGGCGTGGGAGCAAGGCTTCAGCGCGGTGGGCATAGCCGCGGCCTCCGCTCTCCCGCGGGCCGAACTGGCGACGTGGCTGGCCCGGAGCTATCACGGCGAAATGGACTACATGGCTCGGGGCGCCGAGAAGAGGCTCGACCCGTCGCTGGTGGTGGAGGACATTCGGTCCATCGTCTCGGTGGCCCTGGACTACCATTCGGATTGGGAGCCTCCCTACGACGATCCCCGACGCGGCGTTATCTCTCGCTACGCCCTGGGACGGGACTATCACCGCGTACTGGAACGGCGACTCAGGAAGTTGATCGAGTCGTTGCGCCGGATCGAGCCGGCCATCCGGGGGAGAGCCTATGTCGACACGGGTCCCGTGATGGAGAAGGTCTGGGCGGCTCGGGCCGGTTTGGGATGGATCGGCAAGCATACCAACCTGATCTCGCGGGAACGTGGTTCCTGGTTTTTCCTGGGAGAGTTGCTCTTGACCGAGGCGCTGGAGCCGGACCTGCCGGTTGCCGACTACTGTGGCTCCTGTACCCGCTGCATCGAGGTTTGTCCCACCGAGGCCATCGTCGAACCCTATGTCTTGGACGCCACCCGCTGTATCTCTTATCTGACTATCGAGTTGAGGGGTTCCATCCCGGGGGAGTTCCGTCGTCCGATGGGAAATCTCGTCTTCGGCTGCGACCTGTGCCAGGATGTGTGTCCCTGGAATCGGAAGTCGACTGGGACGGGTCCCGACGATTTCCGCGAGCCCGGTCGAGACTACTCGCTGCGGGAGCTTTCCCGGCTGACTCCGGACGAGTTCTCCCGGACTTTCACGGCCAGTCCCGTCAAACGGGCGAGGTGGCGAGGCTTCATGCGGAATGTGGCCGTGGCCATGGGCAACAGCGGCTCACGGGAGTATGTGCCCGACCTCAGGCGCCTTTTGCGCGCCAGCGACCCGGTCGTGGCCGAGCATGCGGCATGGGCTCTGGAGAGGATCGCGGGAAGGCGGGGGGAAGCTTCGGATTCGTCGGACCACTCAACTTCCCCGTGACCGGAGAACAGGCGGTTCGAGGATCCCATCCTTGCTGCTGGAATTGGAGCCTCGATTGGGTTACGCTCGCTGAAACCGCCTTGTTTCGCTTCGATCGGGGAGGGGTATGAAAGAGATCATGGGGGTTGTTCTCGGAGGTGGAAAAGGTTCGCGGTTGTTTCCGCTTACCCTCATCCGCTCGAAGCCCGCCGTTCCCTTGGGCGGAAAGTACCGGTTGGTCGACGTCCCCATCAGCAACTGTATCAACTCCGATATCAACCGAATCTTCGTGCTCACGCAATACAACTCGGAGTCGCTCAACCGGCATATCACACAGACCTACCGCTTCGGGATCTTCTCCCAGGGTTTCGTGGACATCCTGGCGGCGGAGCAGACGCCTGAGAGCGTGATGTGGTACCAGGGGACGGCCGACGCGGTGCGCCAGTCGCTGCGGCACATTCTGACGTATCGCCCCAAGTACATTCTCATTCTGTCGGGGGATCATCTATACCGGATGGATTATCGCCGGCTGCTGGAGCACCATCTCGCGGTCGGCGCCGAGGTCAGCCTCTGTGTCCTCCCGGTGACGGCCGAGCAGGCCCCGGATCTGGGGATTCTCAAGATGGAGGAGTCGGGACGGATCACGCGCTTCTGTGAGAAGCCCCAGGAGTCGGAGCTGATCCGCACGCTGCACAGCGATATTGAAGCCTGGCGCGACCAGGGGGTGACCGCCGAGCGATGCCTGATGGCATCCATGGGCGTCTATCTGTTTGACGCCGATGTCCTGGTGAGGGTGCTCCAGGAGGAACCCAAGATGGATTTTGGGCGGGACACCATTCCCCATGCCCTGCCTCGTTATCGAGTGCACGGTTACGTATTCACCGATTACTGGGAGGACATCGGGACCATTGAGGCTTTCTACCGGGCAAACTTGGATCTCACGACGGAGACGCCCCACTTCAGCTTCTATGAGCCGGGTGCGCCCATCTACTCCAACCCGCGCTTTCTGCCGGCAAGCCGGATCCAGCGATGCAGTCTGTTCCGGACCATCGTTTCCGAGGGTTGCGTCGTGGAGAACTCCAAGATTTCCGAATCGGTTGTGGGCATTCGCACCGTCGTGCGGAAAGACACGGAAATCACCCGTACGCTGATGCTGGGCGCCGACTACTATGAGGACGAGTTCCCGGGGGACCCACCTCTTGGAGTGGGCCCCGGCAGTGTGGTGAAGGGAGCGATCATCGATAAGAACGCCCGCATCGGGGCCAACGCGCGAATCGTCAACCGGCGTCGGCTGAAGAATTATGATGGGGAGAACTACTTCGTTCGCGACGGTATCGTGATTGTTCCCAAGAATGCCCGAATACCGGACGGTACCGTGATCTGAGCCCGCTGCTAGTTGACGACTTCCTCGGACGCGGCGTCTTCCCGCCTACGGTGCGCAATCTCCTCGATCTTCTCCCGAACCCGTCGCTCCAGGTTGTCGATGCGGTCCCTATCGGCGGCGACGGCCTCCGGGGCGATAACCTCACCGATGAAGTTCACGTGGATTCGCCAGGCCTTGGTGACTTCTCCGCTCTCGGGGTCCCGGTAATAACAATCCTCCCACAGCTTCTTGTTGTCAAAAGACAGCGTGACGTAGTCCCCTTCACGGTATGTCTTCGTCGTGGGGACCAGATCCAGTTCCTGAATCTCGTCCTCGGGATCCAGCGCCTGGATTACCGCGAGCTTGGCATCAATGACCTGATCGGTGCATTCCCGATCGCGGTAGAAGGGCACGTCCGCTCGCAGAACCTTGAAGGGAACCAGCGGTACCTTGTGGGTGATCTCAGGAATTCTCGGATCCCGTGTGGCGGTCTTCTTGAATATTCCCATCGCATTACTCCCGGTTGAGCCCCAGGTCGGGCGATCCCAGCCCGACTCCGCGCGCAAGGCGCTCGGCCTTCCGACGTGTCGTCCGAGTGTGGTAGTTTAGCACACCCGATGCGGCATCGCCCGGGCTCGCAGGGGGCGCCCGACCCCTCGCGTCGGAGGTGCCGAGGGCGGCGATTCCTTGATCTTGGCCTTGGAATCTGCTAGTAATGAGGTTCCTTTACTGACGGCTATGTTGACGCTGGACTGGACACTGCTGGCTGCGGGAACCGTCTTTCTCCTGACCCTCTGGGCGTTGAACGCCCTCCTCTTCCGACCCCTCTGGCGAGTGCTGGATGAGCGTCGGGCCCGGGGCGCGGACACCCGG
>CAYRCA010000216.1:0-7320 GCA_964422565.1 uncultured Acidobacteriota bacterium
CGTACCGGAGGCAGTTGGCCAACCAGTCGGTTGAGCAGGCCAAGCGGATCGTCACCCGACGGGTCGACGAGTACGGCGTGGCGGAGCCCACGATCACTATCTACGGCTCGGGCGAGGTTCAGGACCAGATCATTGTGGAGTTGCCCGGAGTCGACGACTTCGACCGGGTCAAGGACCTGATCGGCAGAACCGCCCGGCTGGATTTGAAGTTGACCCACCCGGAGCCGGGCAGACGGGGGCCGTTTCCGACGCGGGAGGACGCCTTGCAGGCGTTCGGCGGCCAATTGCCCGCCGAGTTTGAGGTTCTGCCCTATCAGGACCGAAGCGCGCCGGGTGAGTCCGGCTACATGGTGGTGCGCCGGTCGGCGTCGGTGACGGGCCAGCATTTGAGGAACGCCCGCCGCTCGCAGGATTCCTTCACCGGTCGCGCGGAAGTCCTGTTTTTCCTCAACGCCCAGGGCGTGGAGTTGTTCAGTCAGACCACTGCCGAGAACGTGAACAACCAGTTGGCCATCGTGCTGGACGGGGCGATCCGTTCGGCGCCGAATATCACGGAGCGCATCGCCGGCGATTCCGCCCGAATCAGCGGACACTTCACCCCCCAGGAGGCGGATGACTTGGCGCTGATCCTCAGGTCGGGCGCCCTGCCCGCGAGGCTTCAAATCCTGGAGGAGAGAAGCATCGGGCCGTCGCTGGGGCGAGATTCGATCGTCCGGGGGGTGTACGCTTCGGCGCTGGGGATGACCCTCGTGGTCCTGGGCATGCTGTTGTTCTACCGGATCGCGGGAATTAACGCGATCGTTTGCCTGACCCTGAATCTCGTTATCCTGATGGGCATTATGGCGTATTTCCGGGCGACCCTGACCCTGCCCGGGATCGCGGGGATCATCCTGACCATCGGTATGGCGGTGGACGCCAACATCCTCATCTTCGAGCGGATCAAGGAGGAGTTGAGGTTGGGCAAGACCGTCAGGGCGGCGGTGGAGGCCGGATTTCAGCGGGTGTTTTCAACCATTATCGACACCAACATTACGACCCTGGTGGCGGCGCTCTTCCTCTTCCAGTTCGGCACCGGGCCGATTCGAGGGTTTGCCATTACCCTGGCGGTGGGGCTTCTGGCGAACATATTCACGGCCACGTTTGTTTCCCGGACCCTCTTCGGCCTCTTTCTGCAGCATCGGGAAACAGTTCGTCTTTCCATCTGAAAGAGGGAACTAAGGGGCGCGAGGGGTTTCTAAAATAGAGTGGACCGAGGTAGCAGGACCTGATGAACATCGTTACGAATCCGAAGATCGACTGGCTCGGCTTCAAGTGGTACTTCCTGGGGATCTCTCTAATTCTGGGAGTCATTTGCCTGGGGTCTCTGCTGACTCGGGGCATGCACCTGGGGGTGGACTTCACGGGCGGGACGCTGGTGTACATCCGGTTCAAGGACACTCCGGATCTGGAGAGGATCCGATCCACGCTGAGTCGCGCCGACCTGGGCGCTGAAGGGGTCACCCGCTTCGACGAGCCCGCCGCGAACGAGGTCCAGATTCGGATGGCGAGGGTGGAGGACGAAGCGACGGAGGACCTGGCCGCCCAGGGTAATCGGGTATTCGAGACCCTGTTCGACGAGTTCGACGGCGAACTGGCGGGGGCCCGGATCGACCTGAACAACGCCACGACGAGTCGGATGGTCGAGTGGTTGCAGGAAAGGGATCCGGAGAACTTGCGCGCTCAGATGGGGATCGAGGAGTTCGCCGTTCATACTCGGGCCCAGGCCGAGCGGATCCTGGACTACCGAACCGGCCGCCGGGGCATCGTCAGGGAGTTGTCGGAACTGGACGCCTTGGACCTTCCGCCGGCGGTCCTTCAGGCTTTGAAGGAGGATTTCTACGCGGGCACTTTCACGATCCTCAGCGTTGAGAGCGTCGGACCCAAGGTGGGTCGAGAACTCCGCGAGCGGGCTCAGAACGCGGTCCTGTTTTCCCTCATCGGCATGCTGGTCTACATCGCCTTCCGCTTCCGCCCGATCTACGGTGTCGCCGCCATCGTCGCCGTGTTTCACGACGTCTTCCTGACGGTCGGGCTTTTCTCGTTGACGGAGAAGGAGATCTCGTTGACGGTGATTGCGGCCCTGCTGACCCTGGTCGGGTACTCGATCAACGACACTATTGTGATTTTCGATCGCGTGCGCGAGAATCTCAAGCTCATGAGGCGCAGCGATCTGTATACGGTTATCAATACAAGCATCAACCAGACCCTCAACCGGACGATCATGACGTCCGGGATGACGTTTCTGGCTGTGTTCGCGCTCTTTATGCTCGGCGGCGAGGCCTTGAGCGGCTTCTCTTTCGCTCTGGTGGTGGGTATCATAGTCGGGACCTATTCGTCGGTGGCCATTGCCAGCCCGATCCTGGTCTGGTGGCAGGGTTACCGCGAGAGAAAATGAACGGGAGTCTGGATCTAAGTTGATACTTTTAAATACTTTATATGAAGGCATGGAAGCCGCTTTCGGTCTTGACTGGATGGGAGACCGATAGTAATATCGCCAAGTGCGACGGCCTGAATGGGGTGCGCTGAGTCGAACCCAATGATGGAAGGGAGAGGATAAATGTTTGATAATTTACTAGAATCCTCGGCGAATCGGCATGGCCGTGCGAAGAGCACGATGCTGGTATCCGTCGTGGTCCACGCGGCCGTAGTCTTGGTTATTATCCTTATTCCGTTGATCTACTATCAGGCATTGCCCGAACAGGAACTGTTGACGTTCCTGGCGCCGCCTCCGCCCCCGCCTCCGCCCCCGCCTCCGCCCCCGCCTCCGCCCCCGGCGACGCCCCAGGTCCGGCAGCAGCAGCAGGTGGTGCGTCTGGATCCCAGCGCTTTTGTCGCGCCGCAGGAGGTTCCCACCGAGATTCCTCCGCCGATGGACGATATTCCCGACATTTCGACCGTGAGCATGGGGGCCGGAGTGCCGGGAGGTGTTCCCGGAGGAGTCGTAGGTGGAGTTCCCGGCGGCGTTCCCGGCGGCGTTATCGGCGGCGCGCCGGCCGCTCCGCCGCCTCCTCCGCCACCGGAGAGGAAAGAGCCCATCCGTGTGGGAGGCAACGTCCAGGCCTCGAGGCTGATCCGGCGCGTCGAACCGGAGTATCCCGAATTGGCCAAGCGCGCGCGCGTCCAGGGAATCGTCCTGTTGCAGGTCACCGTCGATGAGCGCGGGAACGTCTCCGACGTGAACATCATCC
Organism: uncultured Acidobacteriota bacterium; assembly: GCA_964422565.1. Taxonomy (GTDB): domain Bacteria; phylum Acidobacteriota; class UBA6911; order RPQK01; family JAPXNP01; genus CAYRCA01. Next base: position 3,228 of record CAYRCA010000216.1, read on the forward strand.
GGGGACACCCGCTCTTGAATCAGGCGGCGGTGGACGCTGTGCGTCAGTGGATCTATTCACCGACTTTGCTGAATAACGAACCGGTTCCCGTTATCGCGACCGTTACAGTGAACTTTGTTCTGAGATAGGTAGTTAAGTTGAAGAGGGGATTCAAGAACGCTGGAGATCAGTGTCACAGTGGGAGGTAGGTTATGAGTGATTTCATGCATTTGTGGGAGCAGATGGGCACGTTGGCTAAAGCCGTGATCGTCGTTCTGGGGATTCAGTCCGTCTGGTCCGTTTCCGTCATGATCGAGCGATACATCCTGTACCGGAAGGCGCGGAACCAGTCCCGCGAGTTCGCCCCCGTCGTCGCGGAGGCCTTGGGTAAGGGGAGTCTCGAGGAGGCGGTCGGGTTGGCGGAGCAGTATCAGGCGAGCCACTTGGCGAAGGTCGTGCACGCCGGGTTGCAGGAGTTCCGCGCCCACAGGAATCGGGCCGACACGAATCCGAATGTGATTTCGGGAGAGGTGATCGACGCCTCGCGGCGCGCCATTCAGAGGGCCCAGGCCGTCGGGGTCGAGGACTTCAAGCGCGGGTTGGGTGCTTTGGCGACGATCGGGGCCACGGCGCCCTTCGTCGGGCTTTTTGGCACCACGGTCGGCGTCATCAACGCCTTCGCCGGGATGAGTGCCGGCGAGGATGTCGGTCTTGCCGCTGTCGCCGGAGGTATCTCGGAGGCTCTCGTGGCCACCGCCCTCGGTCTGTTTGTGGCGATTCCCGCCGTGTGGATGTACAACTATTTTACCGGCAAGGTGGAGTCCTTCGTCGTCGAGATGGATAACTCCGCATCGGAGCTGATCGATTACTTCGTGAGCCGGAGAGGGGAAGTGAAGAAGCATGGAAGCTAGTACCGGTGGATCCAGCGTCACCAACATGAAGTCGGCCATCAACGTCGTGCCTTTGGCGGACGTGTTCCTGGTGTTGCTGATCATCTTCATGATCACGACGCCGCTGATTTCCAGTGGGGTTTCGGTGAATCTGGCGGCTGCAAAGCACGCCCAGGAAGCCCCCGATGCCGAGGCCGAGGACGCAACCATCGTTTCCATCACCCGGGCCAACGAGTTTTACATCAATCGCCAGCTTGTGGCTCAGGCCGCGCTTCTGGACGGGATTTCGGACGCCTATTTCAAGGCCCCCGACAGGCCGTTGTTCGTCCGGGTCGACGTGGCGACCCGTTACGGCTCGGTGGTCCAGGTCGTCGACCTGGCGCGGGAGGTGGGCTACGAGCGGATCGGGTTGCTCGTAGATCGAGAAAGGGAAGAGAGGTAGACAGCTATGGGAATGGAGGTGGGATCAGGGAAGGGCCCGAAGTCCGATATCAACCTCGTGCCCTATATCGACATTCTCCTGGTGCTTCTGGTCATCTTTATGGTGATCCAGCCGACGACGCAGTATGACTTGAGGGCGCGCGTCCCCGAGGAGGCGCCGCCGGATATCCCGGAGGAGGTCATCATCAGGTCGGACGCCATCGTGTTGAGTATCGCCGCGAACGGCGCCCTGTCCATCAACCAGGAACCGGTGACGCTCGATCGGCTGGGAGCCCGGCTGTTCGAGATTTACAGTGCCCGGGTGAACAAGAACATGTTCGTTCAGGCGCACACCGATCTCCCCTTTGGCGACGTCATCCGGGTGATCGATATTGCCAAGGGCTCTGGTGTGGGCGACGTGGGACTTATGCTGGACTAACGCGTCGTGTCCGGCGGCGGCCCGCCATCGCGGACGCCGCATCGGAGATTCTTATGAGGGATACGCCATGAAAGTTAGAACGATGCAGGTTGTCCTGGCGGCGCTCTTGCTGGTTCTGAGCACGGCGAGTTGCCAGTTTATGGACAAACTGAAGGCCCGGGACCACTTGAACAGGGGCGTTCAGTCCTACACGGCTAAGAACTACGAGCAGGCCATCGAGGAGTTTCAAGCAGCGATTGAGCTGGATCCGGATCTCGTCGATGCCTATCTCTACCTGGCCACAACCTACCGGGCCCAGTTCGTGCCGCTTGCGACCAGCCCGGAGAACCGGCGAAGGGGTCAGGAGGCGATCGCGACCTTTGAGAAGGTTCTGGATCTTGACGCGGAACCGTCGAAGCAGATCAACGCCATAGCCAATATCGCCGATCTCTACCGGAACATGAACGAACCGGATCAGGCGAAGAATTGGTACCGCAGGTTGATGGAGGTGCAGGAGGATAGGTCGCAGGCCCTTTACGGCATTGCCACCATCGACTACAACACCGTCGATGAGAAGATCGAGCGGCTCAACAGGGGAGGTCAGAGTATCTCCGATCTCACGGAGGAGGAGATTGAGGAACTCAATCGGCTGGTCGAGGAGGGAGTCGAGGCCCTGAGGCAGGCGCTTGAGATCAATCCTCGATACTCCGACGCCATGGAATATCTCAACCTGATGTATCGGAAGAGGGCCGAGCTGGCCGACGACGACGAAGACCGCCGCCACTGGGAAAGGGAGGCGGACAGGCTGGCCATTCAGGCTCTCGAGATGAGGCGTCAGTTGCAGAGGGAAGCCGAGGCGGCTCGCCGCCAGGTCTTTCAGAGAGAGCAGGAACAGTCGACGAACTGAGTCGCAGCCAAGCAGTTTGACTGAAAGGGGGCGGCGTTCGGTCCGCCCCTTCCCGTCTGGGACGGGAAACCCCTGATTCTCGGCCCTTTTCTGGACCTTCGGGTTCGGTCTTCCCGCCCCACCCCGTTTCCTTCCTCCGGCCGTCGCCCCGGCCGACCCATGGCCTCCCGTCATCCCGTCGCATCCCTTTCGGGACCTTTCTTGATGAGGCAACGAGGCAACTCGCCCCTTTCGTCGGCCGCCCCAATCCGAGTTACAATAATGTTTTGCCACCATGATTCGGTATGAAGACTTAGAGGAGACGGTTCAGCGGCACCACCCCAACGCCGACCTCGAACTTCTTCGGAAGGCGTATGTCTTCTCCGCTCGGGAGCACAGGGGCCAGGTTCGCCGCTCGGGCGAGCCCTATTTGACCCACCCCCTGGAGGTGGCCAACATCCTGGCCGAGTTGCGGCTGGATGTGGCCTGCGTCAGCGTCGGTCTGCTGCACGACGTCGTGGAGGACACGTTGACCGACATTCGCACGATCCGGGAGTACTTCGGCGACGATGTCGCCCACCTCGTCGAGAGCGTTACAAAGATCAGCCGCATGCGGTTCTCCTCCCAGGAGGAACAACAGGCGGAGAACTTCCGGAAGCTTCTTCTGGCCATGGTCGACGACATCCGCGTCATTTTGATCAAGCTGGCCGACCGGCTTCACAACATGCGGACGCTGGAGCACCTTTCTCCCGAAAGGCAAAAACGGATCGCCCAGGAGACCCTCGACATCTACGCCCCGATCGCAATGCGGCTGGGCATGGCGCGAATCCGCGGGGAGCTGGAGGACTTGGCCTTCTCCTATCTGGACCGGGTGGCCTACGACGTCCTGGATGCGGAGGTGGACAGGAAGAAAGCCGAGTCGGAGGAGTTCATCCGGAGCGTGACCGAACGGTTGACGAAGGTTCTGGCCGAGCAGGGTATCAAGGCGGTGCTGGAAAACCGGATCAAACGTCTCTACAGCATCCACCAGAAGATGAGGAGACAGAAGGTCGGGCTTAACCAGGTCTACGATTTCGTGGCCATCAGGATACTGGTCGACTCGGTACGGGACTGCTATACCGTCCTTGGCGTTGTGAACAATCTCTGGAGCCCCGTTCCCGGGCGGATCAAGGATTTCATCGCCATGCCCCGCGACAACATGTATCAGTCGCTCCATACGACCGTAGTCGGAGACGGGGGGTTGCCTTTCGAGATTCAGATACGGACCCACGAGATGCACCGCATCTCTGAAGAGGGGATTGCGGCCCACTGGAAGTACAAGGAATGGAAGCTGGACGAGGACAAGGAGGATCGGCGGTTTCTCTGGTTGAGACACCTGCTGGAATGGCAGCGGGAAGTGCGCGATCCGCATCAGTTTCTCAGCAATCTCAAGATCGATCTCTACCCGGACGAGGTCTACATCTTCACCCCTAAAGGCGAGGTCATGACCCTTCCGCGCGG
>CAYRCA010000217.1:0-7316 GCA_964422565.1 uncultured Acidobacteriota bacterium
TGATGTGCGGGGTTATGTCGGCGACGCCGGTGGTCGAGAAGCCGGCCTTGGAGCCAAAGCCCGTCTGGTTCGTGGGCTGCCATGCGTTGCGGGCGTTGGTGTAGCCGAACGTCGTGTGCAACAGCACGGTGGGAGACAGAATCAGATCGTGGTTGATGCGATACCACCAGGGGTCGTTGATGACATCCACCATGTTGCTCAACACGCCGGGCATGTATTGGCTGCCCGAGGTGACCTGGTTGCGTCTGGCCATCCAGAAGCTGACGCGGTTGTTGGGCGTAATGGAATGGTCCGCCTTGATGGTCGCGACGTAGTCGGCGTCGTCTTGCGCGCCCCACGCGAACGCCCACCCGCCGCCGCCGATGGCCCACGCGCCGAACCCGATCTCCGACACCCGCCAACCGGTCCGGGCGAACTCTCGATATTTCATCTCCTCAACCTCCATGGGGGAATCTTACCCGGACCAAGCGACCCTGTCTGCCACGATCGGGCAGCCTCTTCCGATGGTACTCCTGGACCAGCCGGAGCCGTTCCGATTCGTCTAACCACAGCCATTCCCCACGTGGGACCTCCTTCGAGGGATCGTATTTCAGGCACCCTTGTCGACCAACTCGAATCGGCCCAGTTATCGGGGTTAAACGAGCGTCACCGGTGGAACCACCCGATTTCGAGCGGCGACCTTCAGGGCGAGAGCTGCGAACAGGGCGCCCGCGACGATGGTGTAGGCGATCCAGAGGGTCAACTGGGGGAGTACTCCCAGCAGGAGAAACTCCGTCAGGAGCCCCGTTCCCTCGGGAAAACCGGGAGGAGAAGCGTCATAGTGCGTTCCCCAGCTCCCCGACATGGCGAAGAACGTGATCACCACCACGGGGACCCGGGCCGCCAAACCATACCAAGCCAAGGTCTTGCCGAGAACCGGCCAACCGCGCACGGAAACGGCGATGCCGACGATTCCCGCCAGCCCGAGCAGGAGGACGTTGAACGGAAACAGGATACCGAAAATCGGAGCGATGGTCGTGGTGACCAAAAACGCGATGAGGCCAAGGAACGCATAAAGGGCAATCCGGCCGGCGCGAGGCGGCTCATGTCCCGCCTTCTGAAGTTTGCGGGTGAAGTAGATCCCGAAGATCGGCGGCAGCCAGACGATACCCACAAGGGCACCTCCGCCGCCCGCCTCCCTCCCGAAGAGGAGCGAAGGCCATCCGTTGAGTTCCCCGACCAGGCGCAGAACAGTCACCGCCAGGGTAATCAAGGCAGGCACCGCAATCATCCGCCAAAGGTTCCGACTGTCTAAGGACGTCATGAGTCCTCCCTCTCGAATGAATAGAATACGGGATTTCGGGCGGCTATCGGGTGCTGGTGTTCGCCGGCGCGTCGAGCGAGGGTCTACGCCTGCCCGGGAGCACGAGAGAGCCTTTCTCCATGGGGGACCCGGCGTTCAAGGTGCGGCGGGCCCGGGATCACGGGTAGCGGAATCGGTCGCCGCAGGAGGGCGGATCACTCCCAGCGTCTTCGCGCCCCTTCGCGGTCGCGCGGGGGAAAATGCCGCCTACTCCCGCCCCCGGAAATTCCAAAGCAGTTCGATGTCGACGCCGCCGCCGAGCCGCCGGGCGTCCACATAGGCGAAACGCCCGGAGCCGGGCTTCCCCTTCTCCCCCCAGCCTCCAGACATGCTCTCGGGATAGCCCCGCTCCTCCCACCACGCCAGATCCGCGTCCATGTCCTCGACCTGAAAGGCGAAGTGGTGGAAGCCCTCGCCGTGCCTTTCCAAATGCTCGCCGTAAATGTCCGGCCCGCGGACGGAAAGGATCCATTCGTACGCCACCCCACCATGGCGTTGCCATCCCAGCTTCATGTCGAAGTCGGCGGGTTCGCCTCGATACCTCTTGTCGTGCAGCGTCCCGTGAGTGATGTCCATCTCGGGAAAGCCGAGCCTCGCCCAGAACGCCGAAACCGGCTCGAGGTCCCGGACCACGAAGGCAAACTGCGAGACCGTACGACCGGAAGGATTATCCGGAGGGATGAGAAACGGTCCCTTCTCGTCGTTGGGGAAGTGAATCAGGCCGAGCACGTACTTCCCCTCCTCCGCCGTGTCCATGAAAGCGTAACGAATCGCCCCCGCCTCGATCTCGACGGATCCGCTCTGCAGCACCCCGACTCCGATTCCCTCCAGCCGGTCCAACTCGGCCTGAAAAGCTTCTGCGTCCGGCACGCGATGCATCAGGCTGAAAACGCCGCTGCCGTGCCGGCCGAGAAACTCCGCGAACGCGTTGTGGCCTCCGCGGGGCTGAACCCATTGCGCCCGCAGATCGCCGAGGCGCCCAAAGACGATCCGCGCCTCGCCGTCGGAGGGGCGGCCCCTGTACTCGGCTCCGGCGATTTCAACGACGCCGAAGTCCCGCAGATTCGTGAAGCCGAGCTTCTGGAGTTCGGCCAAGGTCTGGTTCATGTCCTCAACGACCCAGATCGCTCGGTCAACGGAGCGGTAGAAGTCAGGCAGCTCAGCAAAGGCGGCGACGGACACCAGCCAGGACATTAGGAAGGCGATTGAGATTCTCATTCCCCTATGATGCACCGGAAGGCGGTTTCGCACCAAGCCCCCGATATCGCCGTCTTCCTGCGATTACATACGCAGCCGTCCGGTTCGCGCGAAGCGGCCCCGCCAGGCGGCACCCCGCGGGCATGGCCCTGGAGGAGCAGTCGGCAACCGGGAGTCAGTCGCCGTGGACGACGGCCTTTAGCCAGCCCGCGGCCTGATCCACAGTTCGCCGCCCCTCGTCGACCATCAGATTGGCCCGGCGCATCCGCTCGACACGGATGGAGCCGAGCAACGGCGTCAACGCCCGGACGACTTCAGGCTGTCCGGCCGCACGAGGGGAGAGAAGGATCACGGCGTCATAGGGGGGGATCGCCTGCAAGGGGTCCTCCAGTACGACAAGGTCGAAGGCCGCGATGCGCCCGTCGCTGGTGAACGCGGAGATGACGTCGACCTCTCCGCCTTGGACGGCGGAATACATGAAGGTCGGATCGTAGGTGATCCGATCCGCGAACTCCAGACCATAAGAATCGCGAATCGATCTCCATTCGGGACGGCCAAGGAACTCGAAGTCTACGCCCATCCGCATCGCTCGCGCGTGGCCGGCGAGTTCGGCGATGGTCCGGATACCCAGCCGGTCGGCATGCCCGCTTCGCATGGCCAGCCCATAGGCGTTCTCAAACCCGAGTGAACCGAGACAGCGCGAGCCGTGTCGCGCAGCGAGCCAGCCCGTCACTTCCGCCAGGACCCGCCAGGCGGGTGCGGACTCCTCGCGACCCATGTGGTTGGCCCAGATCGTTCCCGTGTAGTCGACGTAACAGTCGATCTCTCCCCGAATCAGCGCGTTGAATATCACCATGGATCCGAGGCCTTCCCTTTCGCGGACCTCAAAACCCGATTCTCTGAGTTGGCGACCGATGAGCGAGGCCAGGATGTACTGCTCGGTGAAGGCCTTCGATCCGACCCAGATGGCGGGTGGGCGTTCGGGGACGGCTGCGTCTTCGGCCGGCGAACCCGCCTCCGGGACGGGGGGAGCGATGACGCCGGTGTCGCGGCTCCAAGCCACCAAGGCCGGTGACAGCAGACCGACGGTGAAAATCGTCAGTAGGGCGCCGGTCGAGGCTGCAGCCAGGTTTCGGCGACGCTCTTTGACCGCTCCTTCCAGGGCGCCGAGGAGGAGATCCAGCAGGATGGCCAGGAGGGCCGCGGCCACGCACCCGAGAAGAACGGCGGGCCAGTTGAAGGTCTGCAGTCCGAGGAAGATGTAGTTGCCGAGAGAGCGCTGGCCCACAGGCGTGGACAAAGTCGCCATTCCGACTACCCAGACCGTCGCGGTGCGGACGCCGGCGATGATCACCGGCGCGGCCAGAGGGAGTTCCACGCGGCGAAAGGTCTGCCACGAAGTCATCCCCACGCCTCGAGCCGCCTCCGTCATGGCGGGATCGACCTCAAGGATTCCAACGACCGCGTTCCGGAGCATCGGCAGGATGCTGTAAAGGGTCAGGCCGATCAGAGCCGGATAGAATCCCAAAGCCGAGAACTCGATTCCCAGATAGCGTGCGGTGAGGGATCCAAGACCGTAGAGGACGGGGACCATCAGCGCCAGCAGGGCCAGGCTCGGGATCGTCTGGATCACACTTGCGGCCGCCAGGACGGGGTAGCGGAATCGCCGGGCCTTGAGCAGGAGCAACGTCAGCGGAAGAGTAACCGCTCCGCCGAGGGCCAGAGCCAGAACCGTAAGCCTCAGGTGATTCGACAGATTCTCGGGGAGGGCGGCCAGCAGTTCGGCGAAGTTGGCGCTCATGGGGTCAGGGAGCCTCGTCGGCCAGCTGGTCCAGTCGCTTGATATGGCGCTTCGGCATTTCCGTCATCCGGCGGACGAATTCATGCTCCGTCTCGGCAATCATCGCAGCCGGAATGCCGGTCCACTGAATGCGTCCAGCGTCCATGACGGCGATTCGATCTGCCAGGAGAAGGGCCTCCGTCAGGTCGTGGGTGACCATGACCGTCGTGAGTTCCAGCTCTTCATGAATCCTCCGGTATTCCTCCCGCAGGTTGTCCCGGGTCAAGGGATCCAGCGCTCCGAAGGGCTCGTCCATAAGCATGATTCCGGGACGGGCGGCCAGCGCCCGGGCCAGGCCCACCCGCTGCTTCTGGCCGCCGGACAGGAGGCGGGGAAACCGGTGGCGGAACTCCTCCGGCGGCAGGTTCACCAGACCGAGCAATTCCTCCACCCGGCGCTCGGTCTGGTCTCCGGGCCATCCCAGAAGGCTGGGAACGGTGGCGACGTTCTCGGCTACCGTCAGGTGGGGGAATAGACCGATGCCCTGGAAAACATATCCCATGGATCGGCGGAGCCGGACCGGGTCACCTTCCAACACGTTCTTGCCGTGCACGTAGACGGCACCCCGCGTCGGCTCGATTAGCCGATTGATCATCTTCAGGGTCGTGGTCTTTCCACAGCCCGACGTCCCGACGAGCGCCAGAAATTCGCCGAAGGCCACAGTCAGATGCACCTCCCGGACGGCGTAGCTCGCTTCGTCGTCGTACGACTTGGAAACGCCGTCGAGCCTGATCGCAGCTTCATCGGACGGGTTCGCCATCGGCCGGATTCTCGAAACCGCTTACGTGTCGGCTGTGTCGGAGGGAGAGGCGGCGAGGGTGTCGGAGACCAGCGGAATGGTGTCCTCCCCGAGAACCGCCTCCGCCGCGTCGAGATTGTCCAACAAAGAAACGGGAACGTCCTGTAACTTCCGCCCCACAAGAGCGATGTAGAGCAGGCGTTCGCCGCTGATCGCCCTGCGGTGACAATAACGGAACTGGGCTTCCAGTTCGAGCACTCCTTCTGCGAGCATCCGGCGAATGAAACAGGAGAAGCCGGTCGGATCGGCTCCGGTCAGGAAATCCTCCTTCAGGGTCATGCCCACCCAGCCGGGCGTCGAGACATATTTGAGCGCCTCGGCGAGGGCCTGCGGCGGAATGTCGCCGAATCCCAGCGAGGCGACGGCGGTGAGGCACCGGAAACGCTGCTTTCCCAGTTGCCGCCGCTCTTCCGCTGTCAGGTTGCACAAGTCGGCCACCAGGTAATCGTCATACGCGTCCGGCCGATCGCGGAACGCGGCTTGGCGGGCTTCCTCGAGCAGGTCCACTCCCACGACCCGCGGGGCTCCCAAGCTTCGAAGGTGCTGGGCCACGATGCCGTTTCCCGCTCCGAGATCGAGAACCGGAAGGTCCTCGAGTGAGACCGGCCATTCGTCAAGTACTTCCTTCAGGAGCCGGGTCAGCTTGCGGGGAGAGGTGCATTTCAGCGTGTCGTAGACCAATGCCTCATACAACCCGGGAACTTCGAAGAGCTCCGCATAGTCGTGAAGCCTGTAGCGGCGCCATTCTCCATCGAGAAGGACCTCGAACCACTCCTCGTCCTGGTCACAGCCGGGCAGGCGCTCGGGGAAACGGATCGTGAAGTCGCGCGGCTCTGTCGATCTCGCAACCGCTTGACCGGCATTGATGGGCACAAGAAATCTCCTTTCCGATGTTCATGAAAGTTCGCATGTTTGCGCCGAGAGTGGACGCCACATCTCGTACTGTCCAATGAGCCCGACTGAGGCAACCTTGACCCAAGGACGCCGCCTTGTCAAATCAAACCACGGAATCTCCACGGTCCTGCCGCCAACAACAGATCCCGGCTGGCTTGGAATCGTCGGCCGCTTGGGTTCGGCGCTTGATCGAGCCAGAATCGGGAGAGATTATCCGGGAAGTCGATCCCGGTGTTGCCCTCCCCCTTTCCGACATCTATTCTCAAGACGAGGCCGAAGAGCGGTCCTCCATTCTTTTCGGGCGGAGGTGGGATGAGAATAGCAACCGGGTTTCTCTGCTGTTGTTTGTTTTCCGTGAGTCCGGCGGCCGCGACGCCCCGCAATGTCGTCCTGGTGGTTTCCGACGACCATGGAAGGGACACGGGCGCCTACGGGAATCCGGTCATCCAGACCCCCCACCTCGACCGCCTGGCGTCGGAGGGCACCCTCTTCGCCAACGCCTTCGCCACCACCGCCAGCTGCAGCGCCAGCCGCTCGGTGATTCTCACCGGACTTCACAACCACAGAACCGGCCAGTACGGACATCAGCACGACTATCACCACTTCAAGTCCTTCGACCATATTCGAAGTCTGCCGGTCCTACTGTCGGAGGCGGGCTTCCGCACGGCCTCGGTGGGGAAGTTCCACGTGGCTCCGGAGTCGGTGTATCGCTTTCACGAATACATTCCCGGTTCGCAGCGCAATCCGGTGGAAATGGCGGAGAACTCCCGGAGGTTTCTGGAGGAGAACGGGGATCGTCCCTTCCTCCTCTACTTTTGCCCATCGGACCCCCATCGCGGAGGCGGCGTCGTCGAAGAGATTCCCGAAAGCCCCGACCGATTCGGGAATCGGGACGAGGGTTATCCGGGAATCGAGGAGGTCCGTTACGACCCCGGGGAGGTGGTCGTCCCGCCGTATTTGCCCGACAACGCCGCGACGCGGGCGGAGCTGGCCCAGTACTATCAGTCGGTGTCCCGCCTGGACCAGGGCGTGGGGCGGCTGATGTCGATTCTGAGGGAAACCGGCGTCTACGATCGCACCCTGATCGTGTACATCTCCGATCACGGCCCGGCCTTTCCGGGAGCCAAGACGACGGTCTACGAGCCGGGGCTCCGATCGCCCTGCATCGTCCGCAGCCCCGACGTGGAGAGGCGAGGGGTGGTGAACCAGGCCCTCGTCGGCTGGACGGACCTTGTCCCCACGAT
>CAYRCA010000218.1:0-7296 GCA_964422565.1 uncultured Acidobacteriota bacterium
GAGGGCGGGGCGAGGCGGCATCCGAGGGTCGAGACCCGTTCGGCGGGTGGTCCCGCCGCTTACTCGATTGGACTCGATGGCGATTGCGGACTGCGGAAGGTGCGGATGAGCAAGCTCGGCGGACCGGTGGTGGCGATTCTGATCTGCCTACTTTTTCTGCCGTTCCTGAACCAGGCCTTTCACATCGACGACCGGATCTACCTCGAAATCGCCGACAACATTCTGCTCCGGCCCCTGCGTCCCTACGACTACCCTCCTGTTTTTGAGGGCCTCGTATCTCCCGACGCCGCCAGCCACAGCCACCTGCCCCTGACCTCCTACTACCTGGCGCCGCTGCGCCTGGTGGCGGGCCCCGACCGGGAATGGGTCTATCACTTGGCTTTCCTCGTCTTTCCCCTGCTGGCGGCGGTCGGAATGTACGACTTGGCCCGCCGCTTCGTCACTCACCGGGCGGCGGCCGCCGCCCTTCTGGTCTCCTCCCCGTCGGTGGTGGTGTTGGGCCACACGCTGATGCCCGACGTACCCCTTCTGGCCTTCTGGGTCTTGGCCCTGAGCCGCTTTCTGCGGGTGGCGAAGGGCTCGAACCGGCCGCGGGACCGCGTGATCCTACTGGCGAGCCTCCTGGCGGCGGGCTTCATCAGCCTGCTGACCCTGGGCTTGGTGCTCCTGATGGGGGCCTGGCTGTTTCTGACGCGGCGGGAGGGCCGTCCGGCCGACCGGTTTCTGTACCTCGCCCCGGCGGCGCCCCTGCTGCTCTGGGTGGCTTGGTATTTTCTGGCCTACCTGCACTACGACCGCTTCGTCCTGGTCAATACCGCCCTCCACATGGTCCAGAGGGAGATCGTCGACTGGAGCCTGCTCGGCGGCAAGCTGCTGAGCTTCGCACTCAACAGCGGCGCCCTCTTTCTCGTCCCCCTGGCCCTCTGGTACGGATTCGCCGGGAAATTCCGCACCCGCGTGGCGCTCTTGGTCTTCTTCTGCGCCTTTGCGCCCTTCCAACTGTGGGTGGAGGGATGGACCTGGACGCAGGCGCTGCTCTTCGCCCTCTTCCTCTCGTCCGGATTCTTGGTGTTTTGGGAGTTTCTTTTACTGGTTCGGGAGAAGGATCCCGGCGACCGGCTTCTGGCGCTGTGGTTTTTCGGCATCCTGGCGGCTGCCCTGATCCTCGTTTACGCGGGCTCGGCGCGCTACACGCTGCTGGCCCTGCCGCCGGTGATCCTGGCCTGGCTGCGTCGGTTGGAGGGCAGGATTGGAGAGCCCTATTTCCTGCGCAATCTGGTCTGGACGGGCGTGGTGCTGACGGCGGCCTGGGCTCTGCCGCCGGCTGTCGCCGACTATCGTTTCGCGGAGATCTACCGAAGGGCCGCCGCGGAACTCGCGGCGGAATACTCGGCGCCCGACCACACCCTCTGGTTTGCCGGCGAATGGGGCTTTCGCTACTACCTGGAACGCCATGGCGCACGGCTGATCATCCGCACGGAAACGGGTGCCCGGCCGGGCGATATCATCGTGAAACCGTTTATCGCCAGCCCCTGGGTAACGGTCTTCGACGGGGAGCCCCACACCTCCCTGGTCGAGCAACGACACGTGGACGAGCCGTTTCCGGTGCGAATTCTCGACTTCTCCTCCCGGGCCGGCTTCTACAGCACCGGCTGGGGGCTCCTTCCCTTCAGCCTCGACTCGGGAGAGCCCTGGGAGTGGTTCAACGTCTTCCGCGTCGAGCGGCCGTACGAGGGCCCTCCACCCCCGGTGGAGAGGCATTGGTGAGGAAGCGGGGTTTTGGCGGCTGAGGTTGGCTGGACTGCCGGTGTCGTGGAGAGAGGATTGCCTCCTCCTTCGATTCGCGGCCACAGGAGTCGATCGGTGAGCTGAAAGTCGTCCGGAGGCCTTACTCCCGCCGCAGTGCGACAATGGGATCGAGACGGGAGGCTTTCCACGCCGGATAGAATCCGAAAAACAGCCCCACGGCGGCGGAGACGCTGACCGCAAGGATCATCGCCTCGACCGAGAAGTGCCCCGGCCAACCGGCGTACACCGCGATCGCTTCGGTGGCGAGGGCACCGAGCAGAATCCCGCCGATTCCTCCCAGCAGGCAGAGGATCACGGACTCGTTCAGGAACTGCAGCAGCACGTCGCGACCGCGAGCGCCCACGGAGAGTCGGAGGCCGATCTCGCGGGTGCGCTCGGTCACGCTCACCAGCATGACGTTCATGATCCCGATGCCGCCGACAAAGAGCGCGACCCCAGCGATCGAGGCCAGCAGCCAGGTCATGACCCGGGAGGTTTCGGTCGCCAACTGGGCCACCTCCTCCTGGGTCTGCACGGTAAAGTCGTTTTCCTGGTATGGGGCCAGACCGTGACGCTCGCGCAGGAGGTCGGTGATCTTCTCCCGCGCGATCTCCATCGACTCCTGGTTGAACACCTGAATGTTGATCACCATGGCGTGGGTTCGACCCGAGATTCGCTGGAAAGCGGTAGTGTAGGGCAGGAGGACGATATCGTCCTGCACCGAACCCATCAGCGACATACCCTTGGTCGCAAGCACGCCGATCACGGTGAGAGGCACGCCCCGAATGCGTATCGTTTCACCGATCGGGTCGGCGCCTTCGAAAAGCTCTTCGACAATAGTCTGTCCGACAACGGCCACCAGCGCGGTGTTCTCAACGTCTTCTTCCGTGTACATGCCGCCGCTCTCCATGGGCCACTGCCGAATCTGGAGGTAATCGGCCGACTGGCCGTAAACACGGGTGAACCAGTTTCGATTGCCGTACACCACGGGGGTCTGCGATCGAACTTCTGGGCTGGCGGCGACAACCTCGGGGATCTCATCAACCAGGGCGCGCGCATCCTGGATCGTGAGCGTATTGGCCGTCCCGCCGCCGATGCTCACGCCTCCAAGCGAGCGGGCGCCGGGAAAGACCAATATGACGTTCTGGCCGAGTCTGTTGACCTGCTCTTCGACCTCGGAGCGCGCGCCCTGGCCGAGACCGACCATGGTGATGACGGCGCCCACACCGATGACAAGACCGAGCGCGGTCAGAAAAGTCCGCATCGGGTTGCGCCGGAGCGCCCGAAGGGAGACGATAGGCACGGCTGTCCACTTCATACGGCCATCTCCTCGACGTCGAACAAGGACGCGTCGTGTTCCTCCCCGATCGTAGTGGCCATTTCGGCCGCGGAAACCGGCGTATTCGCGCGATCCGTGCGGATGAGCCCGTCGCGCAGCACGATGATACGCCCGGCAAAGCGCGCCATATCGCGCTCGTGTGTGACCATCAGGATCGTCAGCCCCTCCCGGTTCAGCCGCTGAAACACGTCCATGATCTCAAGGCTCGTCCGGCTATCGAGGTTCCCCGTCGGCTCGTCCGCAAGCAGCACTCTGGGATGTGTGACGAGCGCCCGAGCGATGGCGACCCGCTGCTGCTGACCGCCGGAAAGCTCGGACGGCGTGTGGTCCGCTCGGTCCCCGAGGCCGAGCGTTTCCAGGGCCTCAGCGGAGCGGGCGTGGATCTCCCTCCAACCCAGGCCGTCTTCGGAATACAACAACGGCAACTCAACGTTCTCAAGGGCCGACGTTCGGGGAAGGAGATGGAAGTTCTGGAACACGAAGCCCAGCGTCCGGTTGCGAAGCCGCGCCAGTTGGTCCCGCGACAACTCGGATACGTCCTCGCCGTCGAGCAGATAGCCGCCCGTGGTGGGCCGATCGAGACACCCCAGGATGTTCATCAAGGTGGACTTGCCCGACCCGCTCGACCCCATGATGGCGACGAACTCGCCCTCCTCCACCGTGAGGTCGACACCACGGAGCGCTTCGACCGCCAACGAGTCGGCCTTATAAATGCGTCTGATTCCGGAGACTTCGATTATGGGCATGAAACCGGCGGGTTGGATCCGATGTCAAAATTGCGCCTGACTGCCTCCCAGCAGCGTACGGCGACGGCCGCCCTGTGTATCCTGCAACGAGAGGCCGACCACGAGGGTATCTCCCACTTCCAGGCCGTCCAGGATCTCGGTGTACAGGTTGTCGCTCAATCCCGTCCGAACGGGGACCGCCCGGAGTTCGCCGTCCCACAAGACGTAGACGCGCCCGTTCGCGGTTTCGTCCGGCTCCGGCTCGGGCGGCGTCAACTCTTCGGGCAGACGGGCACGAAGGGCGGTGTTGCGCACCCGGGGCGCGTCGTCCACCTCGGCCGTGACGATGGCGACCTCCGCCGTCATCCCGGGCTTGAGGATCCGCTCCCGGTTGTGCACGGCAATGACGGTCTCGTAATGGACGACGTTGTCCTGAACGAGCGGCGCGTTTCGCACCTGAATCACCCTACCCTCGAACTCGCGATCGCGGTGGGCGTCCACGCGGAAGCGCACCGACTGCCCGTTTCGCACCCGCCCGATATCCGCTTCCGAGACGCTGGCGTGAATGTGCATACGGTCCAGCTCGCTGGCGATCAGGAACAGTAGCGGAGCGTTCAGGCTCGCCGCAACGGTCTGGCCGACATCCACGTCGCGGGAGATCACGATGCCGTCGGTGGGCGCGTAGATGGTGCAGTAATCCAACTCGCGCTGAGCGCGCTCCAGCGCGTGGCGGCGGACGTCGACCCGCGCTTCGGCCTGCTGCAGGTTGGCCCTGGCGTGCTCGACCTCGGCCACCGATACCAGATACTCGTCACCGAGTTGCCGCATCCGTTCCCAATGCGTGCGGGCCAGCGCGAGTTCGGCCTCGGCCGCCGTCAACTCGGCTTCGGCCGCGCTCACGGCCGCGGCGAAGGTCGACGGATCGATCTGAGCGATCACCTGACCTCTACTCACCAGGCTGTTGAAGTCAACGTGGATCTCCCTGATGATGCCCGAGACTTGGCTGCCTACCTGAACCTTCTCCACCGGCTCGAGCGTGCCGTGAGCGACGACTCGCTGGGACACGACACCGCGATCCACGGTCACCGTCTGGTAGGGCGGGGGGGCGGCGCTGGTGTCAACGCCGTACTGCCTCACGCCCCAGAACGCCGCCGCGCCAAGCACTAGAAAAGGAATGATCAGTCTGCTCTTCTTCCGTCTTTTCATCTCATCGCTTCGTCGCTGAAGGCCCTGTGTCAGGGACGCCCTCTCCGGATCCTTTGCTTCCCGTTACAATGCCCGCCCTCGGACGCCGCCGGAGCGGATCTCTATGTACCGGGCAAGTGCAGCGGGATCCCGTTAAGTATAACATTATTCTCGATGTGCCCCCAGCCTCCGAGCCGGCGCTGGGGGCTCCGCAAGATGGATTTATCCCTGCTGAATCAGGGCTTCTCTTACGCCTGTAGACTGCCCGTCCGGCCTTGGCGGGAGGGCGGGGTCGCGCCCCTCCAACTCCAAATATCCTCCCCCCCCCGGGGGTTCGCAAAACCCCACCGGAAGGTCAGGGGGAGCATCCCGGCCCAAGGCGGATTTTTCGCGCTGGTGATCATCGCCAGCACGCTGTGTCCGATTCTGGCGCCGAGGTGCTCCGCTCGGGAGAACAACCCCCCGGTCTCCGTTTCGGCCGACTCCGATCGGTGAACGGCAAGGGAACGGCGACAACGTCGAAACGGTCAAAGGACACGGTGATTGTTTTCGGGAGGGTGGGTGTTCCCTCCCCGCGGTCCTCCCCCGAGGATTTTCCCCAGCCCCGTCTGCCTTTTCGGAGTCTCCTGGCCTCTAAACCCGAGTTCACGATACCATCGCCGTCGTTGATGGCAGATAAGGGTTACAGCGCGACGAGGCGACTCTGGGCCGTCGGGTTTCTCGCGATTCTGACCGTTCACCTCGTCTGGCACAGCTTCAACGACCTGCCGCCGGTCTGGGACATGGCCCACCACCAGCTCATGGGGTGGGACACCCACCAAGCGCTCCGAGATGGGCGATTTTTAGAGGCGTTCGTCGGCATCAGCGGCTATTACCCCCCCCTCTTCTACCTGATGGAGGCGCTCGTCTATCTGGCGCTGGGACCGACCGCCTGGCTCGCCTTCCTGGTCAACCTACCGGCCCTGGTTCTTCTCAGCTACTTCACGTTTCGTACCGCCTGGCTGGTGAGTTCGTCGAAAGGCGCCGCCTTCGCCGGCCATCTGGCGCTCCTGTTTCCCCTCGTCGCCTGGACCAGCCGTGAAACCCTGCTCGATCCCCTGCTCTCCGGCTGGTTGGCCCTGTTCCTCTTTGTGGCGCTTCGAAGCGACCACTTCCGACGTCGCGGCTGGACTCTGCTCCTAGGAGGAACGATGGCGGCCGGAATGCTTACCAAATGGGCCTTCGCCGTCTTCGCCCTACCCTTTCTGGCCCTGCTGTTCCTCCAATCCCCGGATCGCCGGAACTCGCTGCTCGGCCTGCTCGATTCGGCCATCGTGGCGGCGCCCCCGGTTCTCCTCTGGTATCTGCCCAACGCTCTCGCCCTGTACGAGCGCCTCCAGTTGACGGCTGCGGGTGCCGAGTGGGAGCGGGATCCGGGCCTGGGCAGCCTGCTCGGATGGATCTACTACCCCCGGTGCCTCTCCAGCTATTATCTTTACCTCCCGCTGACGGTCCTGCTGATCTGGGGGTTGGTGACGATGTCGCGGCGCCGACCGGTGCCGCCTCTCCTCAAGACCGTCGCCCTCGGGGCCGCCCTCGGTCTGTTGGCGCTGACCCTGCTCAAGGCCAAGGATCCCCGCTACGTGATGCCCCTGGCCTCGCCCCTGGCCGTGATCCTCGCGGTGGCCTGGGCGGATCGCTTCCGGGCGGCGGCCGGCGTCACCCTGCTGGCCTTCGCCCAGTTTCTGGCGGTTTCTTTCACCCCGCCCGTGGTGCCGGAGAGGGTGGGGTTCTTCGCGATCCCCGGCGACACCGACTTCGTGAGCATGCGACAGGAGTGGGTGCTGTTTCAGACCCACTACTTCGGCGTGACGGGACCGCCCCGGCGGGAGAACTGGCGCTACACCGAGCTGTTGGAATACTTCGAGTCGGGGGAGCGGGTGGGATTCGTTCCCGACTCCGCCTTCTTTCACCCGGGGGCGCTCGCGTTGCGTGCGGCCCACTCCGGGGTCGAGCTCCAGGTACCGCGGCTGGGGATGACCGACGGTTGGCCCGGGGGTCTCGATCGGGTGGACTGGGTCATTGGCAAGACCGGGGGTCAGGGGATATCGTATATCACCGATTTCAACGATGAGGTCTATTCAGCCTTGGAGACCCTCCGGTGGCCCCTGGTAAACTCGTGGGACCTGCCCGACGGAAGTCGGGCCCTTCTCTGGCGGAATCCTTCCCGCTGACGGCGATCATCCCCGCCTTCAACGCCGCCGCCACTCTGCCCGCGGC
>CAYRCA010000219.1:0-7233 GCA_964422565.1 uncultured Acidobacteriota bacterium
CGACGTGGTCCCCGACATCCACTGGGCCTTCCTCGGGCCTCCGCCGCCGGAGCACACGCCTTGACGCGGGGCGGGTTCCGAGGCGAACGGGGACGGTATGGGGAGGAGTGCCGGCCCTTACCGCCTCTCCGCCTCCTGTCTCCGGTACGTCGAGCGCAGTTCGGTCAGGTAAACGACAGCCGGACCGCCGCGGTAATCCGGGTAGGTCCAGGGCAGGGGTTCGAACCGCCCCTTGCGAAAGACCAGGGTCACCTCGCCGTAAATCCCCCCGGCGAGATAGATCCGGTGACTGTGGTTTTTGACGGTTGAAAGAACGACCTGCCCGCCGTTGACGTAGCCGGGGTCGATATTGACCGTGCGGGCGGCGGTTCCGTCCGGCCGCGGCCGGCCGTACGACTCCTGCAGTTCCTCGGCCAGGAGTTTGAGGGCGACGATCCGGTCGGCGGGACACAGTTCGCCCACGCCGACGAGGTATTTCCAGACGGGCCCGCCCAGCTCGTCGTCGTAGTAAGGGCTGAAATCACTGAAGCGGTACAGGTCGCTGGGCTCCTCGAGGCGGCCCAAGCGCGATCGCAACCGCTCGTGGAGTTCCTGGTGATAAGAGGCTTGGGACCAGGAGACGGCGAAAAAGGGTTTGACCGCCGGCGCCGGCTTCAGACGAGCGCCTCGGTCAAGACCGCGCGACGAGTTTCTTGAGTTCATCCTCGTTAATGGTTCGGACACCAAGCTCCCGGGCCTTGTCCAGTTTCGACCCCGGGTCCTCCCCCGCCAGAAGGAAGTCCGTGTTGGAGGAAACCGACGTGCGAACCGTTCCTCCGTGCCCGGTGATGAAATCTCGGGCCTCCCGCCGGTTCATCGAAGGCAGGGTACCGGTAATCACGAAGGTCCGGCCCGACAAGGGAAGCGTCCTTGGAGAGGCGGCGGTCTTCGCCTCGAAGGCGAGGCCGGCTCGGCGCAGCTTCTCCAACAGCAACCGGTTTCCCTCGGCCTCGAAGTAACGCCGGACGCTCCCGGCGATCTCGGGGCCCACTCCGGGAATCATGGCGATCTCCTCCTCCGCGGCGGCGGCCAGCCCGGCGACGTCGCCAAAATGGCGCGCCAGCAGTTGCGCGACACTCTCCCCCACATGGCGGATCCCCAGTGCGAAGAGGACGCGTTCGAACGGGCGATTCACGCTATCCGCCAGACCGCGAAGCAGGTTCTCCGCCGATTTGTCCTTGAAACCGGGCAGGCGCAGGATATCCTCCCTCGTCAGTTGATAAAGGTCGGCGGCATCCCGGACCAGTCCCAAGTCCAGCATTTTCTCCAGGGTCCGCGGTCCGAGCCCGCGAAGATCCATGGCTCCCCGGCTCACAAAGTGCTTCAACGCCTCCAGCCGCTGGGCGGGGCACCGGCGACTGGTGCAGTAGGCCAGGACACCCCCGTCCTCGCGGACGACGGGGGCCCCGCAGACGGGACACCGCGGGGGGTATGAGAAGTCCTTTTCAGCGCCGGTCCGGTGCTCGACAACCGGTCCGACCACCTGGGGGATGACGTCGCCGGCGCGTTTGACAACGACGATGTCGCCTTCCCGAATATCCTTGCGGCGGATGTCATCCTCGTTATGGAGCGTGGCGGTCCGAATGGTGACCCCCCCGAGTTCCACCGGTTCAAGGACGGCATAGGGATTCAGGGTGCCGGTCCTTCCCACGTTGATCCCGATCTTCAGCAGCCGGGTGGTGGCCTGTTGCCCGGGGAACTTGTAGGCGATCGCCCAGCGCGGGTCCCGGCTCACGGACCCAAGCCGCCGCTGGTATTCGAGACGGTTGACCTTCACGACCACGCCGTCGATCTCGTAATCGATGGTGGTCCGGCGGTCCTCCCAGGAGCGGCAAAAGTCGAGGACGCCTTCGATATCGGGCTGACGGGCGTGATTGGGGTTGACCGGCAGCCCCCATTCCCCGAGCCCCGCGAGGGTTTCGATCTGGGTACTCGGGGCCGCGCCATCCTGGTAGCCGATGCCGTAGGCGAAGAAATCCAGCGGTCGCGAGGCGGTGATCCGAGGATCGAGCTGCCGCAGGGCGCCGGCCGCGGCGTTCCGCGGATTGGCGAACACCTTCTCCCCCTTCGCGATCCGCTCCTCGTTGATGCGGCGGAAGGCGGACAGCGGCAGGAAGGCCTCCCCCCGGATCTCAACCAGCCGGGGTGGGGTCGTTCCGCGAAGCCTGAGGGGAATGGCGCGAATGGTCCGGAGATTGCCGGTCACGTTCTCCCCAACCCATCCGTTGCCCCGGGTTGCTCCGCGCTCCAGCCGCCCATCCTCGTAGGTCAGGGCCACCGCCACTCCGTCGATCTTGAACTCGGTCACATAGTCGACCTCGGAGACCTTCAGGAGCGTGCAGACCCGACGGTGGAACGCGCGCAGTTCGGTCTCATCGAAAGCGTTCGCCAGGCTGAGCATGGGGGCCAGGTGCTCGACCTTCTGGAAGCCGTCGGCGGGCTCCGACCCGACTCGCCGCGTCGGTGAGTCGGGTGAGGCCAGCTCCGGGAACTCAACCTCCAGGTCCCGCAGTTCCCGGAAGAGGAGGTCGTACTCCGAGTCGGAGATCGCCGGGTCGTCCAGCACGTGGTAGCGATGGTTGTGTCTCTCGATCTCCTCTCGGAGGTGCTCGATCCGGCGCGCGGCCCACTCTCTTCGTGACCCCACGTCGGCGCACTATAGCACGGTCCTATGGCGATCCACGAAGGGCCGCCAAAATATCCGATCCACGAAGGAGCACGACCGAACCCGGCGCGGCCGGTGGCCTCCAGGCGCTTCTTTGGATAAGGCGCCGCTCCATCGGGGTTCCGATTCATCATGTATTGGCGCGGCGTTCTGTTATGATTGAGCGAGAGATGAATTCCCCGGTCGTCAGAAAGATCGTGTTTACGGTCATGTTCCCCCATCGGGACTTGCGCCGCGAGCATGTTCCCCGGGTCAAGCTCCACTCGCTGGCCAAAAGGCAGTTGTCGGATATCGATGTGATCGAGACCATCGATCACCTCTTTCGGTGTCCACGGTGCCTGGAGAACTATCGGTTCGTGAGGAAGGCTTACTCGGCGTCTTGGACCCGAGCGAACGGCAACGGCCGCCGTTGACCGGCGGATTCCACGCGTTCCGCCGTTCGATCCCCGACAGCGATTCCCGACGAGCCGCCCCGGCGGGATTTGGCTCGCGGAAAGGCTGCGTATTATACTCATCTGCACATGAGGACGGTCCGTGGAACGACGGTTCTTCTCGTCAGGCGTGAGGGGAGGGTGGCGCTTGCCGCGGACGGTCAAGTCGGGTTGGGTGACACCGTCATCAAGAATACGGCGCGGAAGATCAGGAGACTAGGCGACGGTAAGGTTCTGGCGGGCTTTGCCGGTTCAACCGCCGATGCCTTTTCCCTCTTCGCCCGCTTTGAATCCAAGTTGGAGGAGTTCCGAGGCAACCTGCGGCGCGCCTCGGTGGAATTGGCCCGGGATTGGAGGACGGATCGCAGTCTGCGGCATCTGGAAGCGTTGCTGCTGGTGGCCGACCATCAGGATTCCTTTCTCATCTCGGGTCAGGGCGACGTCATCGAGCCTGACGACGGCGTCATGGGCATCGGTTCCGGCGGCGCCTACGCTCTCGCGGCGGCGCGAGCGATGTTTCGTTTTACGGAGAAACCCGCCGACGAGATCGCCAGGGAAGCTTTGCAGATCGCCAGCGAGATCTGTGTCCACACGAACTCCCATATCCTTCTCGAAGTCCTGTAAACCCTGATGAAGAGAAAAGAAGAGACGAACGAGCCGGAAAACGAAGCCCCGGCCCTCGACGAAATGACGCCGAGACAGATCGTCGAGGAACTGGACAAGTACATCATCGGCCAGGGGAAGGCGAAGCGGGCGCTGGCGGTGGCGATTCGCGACCGCGTTCGGCGGCTGAAGCTGGAGTCCGACGTTGCCGATGACTTTCAGCCCCGAAACGTCATGCTGATCGGTCCGACGGGGATCGGCAAGACCGAGCTGGCGCGACGTCTCGCCCGACTCTCGAAGTCGCCCTTTCTCAAGGTCGAGGCCAGCAAGTTCACCGAAGTCGGATACGTGGGACGAGATGTCGAGTCGATCATCCGGGACCTCGTGGAGGTGGGCGTCGAGATGGTCCGTCAGGAGAAGGCGTCGCTGGTCGAAAAGGAGGCCGAGCGGAATGCCGAGGAGCGGCTGGTCGAGATCTTGGCCAAGGTCCGCCGCCGGCTCAAGGACAAGTCGGGGCGGAAGAGGGCCTCGGAGCGGCGGCCGACCAAGCAGGCGCGGGAGGAGGTCCGACGGGAACTCCGCGAGGGCAAGCTGAACGGGCGGATCGTCGAGTTGGAGATTCAAGAGCGTTTCTTCGCGCCGGCCGATGAGCCCTCCGCCTGGGCGGCGGAGGACTCCGACATACCCCTGAGAGAGGCGTTGGCGGGTCTGGCTGGATCTCGGACGTTCAAGAGGAAGATGCGGGTGGAGCAGGCCATTGAGTACTTGATCTCGGAGGAGGAATCCAAGCTGCTGGACATGGAGGATGTGACCCGCGAGGCCTTGGACCGCGTGGAGGATAGAGCGATCGTCTTTATCGACGAGTTCGACAAGATCGCCGGGCGGGAGTCGGGTTTCGGTCCCGACGTCAGCCGGGAAGGGGTTCAGCGCGATATTCTCCCCATTGTGGAAGGGACCGCCGTCGGCACGCGGTTCGGGACGGTTCACACGGACCGAATCCTCTTCATTGCGGCCGGCGCTTTTCATGTCGCCAGACCGGCCGACTTGATCCCAGAGATTCAGGGGCGGTTTCCCGTCCGAATCGAATTGAACGTCCTGACGGAGGATGACTTCCGCGAAATCCTGAGAAAGCCCCGGAACGCGCTGATCCGGCAGTATACGGCGCTGATGGCCACCGAGGGGATCGAGTTGGAGTTCACGGACGACGCGATTCGCGAGATCGCCCATCTGGCATGGGTTGCGAACGAGAACGCGGAAAACATCGGGGCCCGACGGCTGCACGCCATGATGGAGGCCCTGCTCGAGGAGATCTCGTTCGAGGGCCCCGATCTTCGGGACAAGAGGGTGGTGGTCGACGCGGAGTTCGTCCGCGGCAAGCTCGCCGGTACGGTTCGAGATGTCGATCTTTCCCGGTACATTCTCTAGGGAGGCCCGTTCCCGGGCCGGCGGGAGGCGTCGCGATCCGGCGGCAAAGGCGTCCTTCCCGCCGAGCCGCGGAGCCCCCGTCCCTGTCTCCCGGTTTCCGCTACGCCCGAGGCTCCCGTGGGCGCCGGGTGTGATGCTGGTTCTCCTGTCCGCGTGCGCCAGGGTCGGCGACCCTATGCCTCCCCCCGCGGTCTTCCCGGACACGGTCTTCGATCTGGACGTCATTCAGCAGGGATCGGATGAGGTGCTGGTGGTGTTCCCTCTGCCGCCCACCCCGGTGCGGAAGGTGGAAATCTTTCGTGCCTGCGGCTCCGATCGTCCCCGCGAGCTGGCCGATCCCGAGGTGGCCGATCTGGGCCGGCATCCGGACGGAAGGTGGATGTTCCCCGACCCATCGCCGGAGACGGCGGTCTCTTGTTCGTACAGAGTTCGGTTTCGGAATGCCCAGGGGAGAAGGTCCGAGTTCTCCAACGAGGTGAGCACCGAGCTCGTTCCCCCTCCCCCGTCGCCAACAAATCTGCGAGCCGAGGTCGGCCGGGATCTCGTCGAGGTCCACTGGGATGTCCCGCGGGGGGAGGCGCCCGACGCCGTGATCGGATTCCTGGTGAACTCGGTCGAGTTGGTTGCCGAGAATCGGTTCGTCACCTCCGATTTCGAGTTCGGCGAGCCCATCCGGGTGTGGGTCCAGTCGGTGGGCCGGATTCAGGGTCCCATGGTGCTCAGTGAGCCCAGCGAGGAGCTGCACCTGGTCCCGGAGGACACGTTTCCACCGGAGGCGCCCTCAAACCTTACCGCGGTCGCCTTGACCGGGGGAGTGCAGCTGATCTGGGATGCAAACCAGGAAAGGGATCTGGAGGGGTACCACGTCTACCGAAGAGACCCGGACGCGGCTGAGTTCCGGCGGGTTTCGGGGTTGGTTTCGGTCAACCGATATCTCGATTCCGTGGAACAGATCGGCGGCCTGCTCTATTATGTCGTTACGGCTGTCGATCGGCGGGGGAACGAGAGTTCCCGGTCCGATCCGGTCGATGTTTCTCTGGACCGCTGAACGGTGTTCTTCACGCCCTATGGGCAGGAGGAGTCATGAAGTTTTTTCTGGATACCGCGGATGTCGACGAGATCCGCGAAGGGGTTTCCCTCGGTGTGGTCGACGGCGTCACCACCAACCCCTCACTGATCGCCAAGACGGGCAAGACCCTTGAGGCGGTGGCTCGGGAGATCGGCGGGATCATGGACGGCCCGCTGAGCCTGGAGGTCGTGTCGACGGAGGCCGACGCCATGGTCGAGGAGGGGAGGGAACTGGCCGCTATCCATCCCAACGTAGTCGTCAAGATTCCCATGATCAGGGAAGGTCTGAAGGCCCTGAAGCGCCTCTCCGCCGAGGGCGTGAAGGTCAACGTAACACTGGTGTTCAGCCCTCTGCAGGCCTTGCTGGCGGCCAAGAACGGGGCGACCTACGTCAGCCCCTTCGTCGGGCGGCTGGACGACATCTCGACCGACGGACTCGACGTCGTTTCGGACATCATCGAGATCTACGACGCGTACGGCTTCGAAACCGAAGTGCTCGTCGCTTCGGTTCGCCACCCCCTCCACGTGCTCGAGGCGGCCCGACTCGGGGCGGATATCGCGACCGTCCCGTTCAACCTGCTCGATCAGATGCTGAGGCATCCTCTGACCGATATCGGTTTGGAGAAGTTCCTATCGGACTGGAGGAAGGCCCGGTAACCGGCCGAGGACATGGATTTCGAGTCCAGGCTTGAGGAGTTGAACCGGCGACATCGGACCGCCGAGGAGGCCGGGGGGGCCGAGAAGACCGAGCGCCTCCGCGCCGCCGGTCGGATGACCGCCAGGGAGAGGGTCCACGCGCTCCTCGACGAGGGGACATTCGAGGAGATCGACAAGTTCGTCGTTCACCGTTGCCGGGACTTCGGAATGGATTCCCAGCGTATTCCCGGAGACGGCGTGATCACCGGACACGGCAGAATCGGGGGGCGGCCGGCTTTCGTCTTCGCCCAGGACTTCACGGTCTTCGGAGGGAGTCTTTCCGAGGCCTACGCCGCGAAGATCTGC
>CAYRCA010000220.1:0-1946 GCA_964422565.1 uncultured Acidobacteriota bacterium
TCGCTGCGTCCCATCGATCCCTCACGTTGTCTCATGAATCTCGTCCACCACCGGCACAATCCTCGGGAGAAGCATCGGTGCGGTCCGGTCTGACCTATCAGTCAAACCCGTACTTGCTGTGGCCTTGCCCTCGGCTATAGAGATCGATTCCCAGGCGTACATACCGTGGAGTTTCTGCATGAATTGCACGTACGCTGATGCCGATCGGACGTCCGAACGCGTATCGCGCGATGACATCCGTCACACCCATGGCCATCATCGCGAACTGGACGAGCGCAACGCCGCAAGCCAACGCCTTCTCAGCGATGGACAGGGCGCGGAATCTGGACAACACGTGGAATCCTCTCTGACCCTTGAGCCTCTGGGTTCTCCACCATTCCAGACGCGGAGCGGACTCGTCGCCGGGCTTCCTTCCCTGAACGACTTACGGGACCAGGCACCTCGAGAGCAGTTGGGCCGTGTGCAGGACCTCGGGCGCGCCATCGCCGGAGAGGTTGCCCGACAGAGTCAGACGACACCCTGGACACCCCGTGACCACAGTTCGAGCTCCGGTCTCCCGGATACTGCGCAACTTTCGCCCGGTGATCGAGGTGGAAAGCTTCACTTTTTCGAATTGGTAGGAGCCGCCGCCCCCGCAGCATTCGCCCGCGCCGTCCATTTCGACGAGCTGCACGCCATCGAGGGCTGCCAGGATCTTCCGCGGATCACTGACCACACCCATCCCTCGGGCCAGGTGGCACGAATCGTGATAGGTGACGCTTACCCTGCGCTGAGATGTCGGCGAAGCCAAAGGCAGACGGTCAAGACGTTCGCTGATGACTTGGGAGATGTCTCTAACCTTTGCGGCTATCCTCTTCGCCTGTTCGGCGTTCTGTCCCAGATCCGTCAGCAACTCGGGAATGGCCTTCTTGAGGGCTGCGCCGCAGGTGCCGCAATCCACGACGATCGCGTCTATATCGTCTCGGTCGAAGACCCTGAGGTTCCTTGCGATGTTCGGAAGGGCGCCTTCCCACGCCCCCTTTAGGAACAGGGGAGCTCCGCAACACACCTGCTCCTTGGGGACGATCACCTCGATTCCGAGTTTCCGAAGGACGTGGAGCACAGAGTTTCCCACGTCTTCGTATACCAAGTCGGTCGCGCAGCCTGTGAAGTACGCCACTCTCCCCACTCGCTTACCCTCCGGCGGGCACGTTTCGCCCACGGTCCTGCGAAAGCTCCGCCGGTTGATTTTCGGAAATCCAGACAACCGAATGTTTCCCAGCCGCCCCTGAATTCCCAGGGCATCGACCGCTCTCTGCCCCACCCGAGCCAGCGCCCCGACGGCGCAAAGTCTGCCGCTGCCTGCCAAGGCCCACCCAAGAAGCCTCTTCTCGATCCGGGCTCTCGCATCGCCGCCAAGCTCGCGGCGCACGTTCCGGAAGATTCGGTCGATCCGGACGCCACTCAGACAAAAGGCCGCGCACGCGTCGCACTGGATGCAGTCCGACATCACCTTCCGGAGGTCCTTCGCCTCCAACTCCCCATCCAGATAGTGCTTGACGATCTGAACCCGACCCCTGGGCGCGTCCGACTCCTTCCGGGTGACCTTGTACGTGGGGCACACCTGCTGGCACATGCCGCAATTGACACAGCGGTGGATATCTTCGTGGAGCTCTGCGGGAAACACGGCTAGGGGCCTTCGACGAACTTGCCGGGGTTGAGAATCCCCTTTGGGTCAAAGCAACGCTTTAGCTCCCGAGTGACGCGCAGAGCGTTCTCGTCCAACTCGAGATGGAGGAAGGGGGCCTTCGCGGTCCCAATCCCGTGCTCCCCGGAGAGGGTCCCGCCGAGGGCGAGGGCCTCGGCGGAGGTCTCGCGGGGGTGCTCCCCCCCGAGGAACGGCGTGAGCACCGGCGTCTGGCCGTCATCGAGTGTTTCCAGGAGATCCCATGCGATCCCTGTGCCTA
>CAYRCA010000220.1:1956-7158 GCA_964422565.1 uncultured Acidobacteriota bacterium
CTTGACTCTCCTGTATTCGTCTTCGTCCCTCTTGTCGAAGAGGAGGCAGGGGTGAAGATTCCCGTCGCCGGCGTGCGCCATGATCCCGACGGTAACCCCGTGCGTCGCGCAGATCTCGACCGCCCGTCGGATCATTTTCGTGAACTGTGCGACCGGAACGGTGACGTCTTCGGTGATCACGTCCGGTTTCATCCGAAAGACAGACGGGCCTGCCGCTCGCCGAGCCAACCACAACCGTTCCGCCTGGGAGGGATCTTCCGCGATGAGGATGTTTCGCGCGTGACTCTCGCTCAGCACCCGCTCGATGTGAGCGACCTCCCGTTCGAGGGTCTCCGGGCTTCCGTCCACCTGCACGAGGAGCATCGCTTCCGCGTCCGTCGGCAGGCCGAGATGGAAGGACTGTTCGACTGCCCGCACCACGAACTGGTCCATGAACTCGAGCGCCGCAGGGATGATCCCTCCAGCCATGATAGCTGCCACGGCATCGGAACAGTGGTCGATGTTTGTGAAATCGGCCCGCAAGGTCCGACTCGCCGGAGGCTTCGGGATCAACTTCACGATGATCTCGGTGATCACCCCCAGGGTGCCCTCCGACCCGCAGAGGAGGGCCGTCAGGTTGTACCCGGTCACGTTCTTCAGTGTCCGGCCGCCCGTCTTCAACACGTCGCCGTTTGACAGCACGGCGGTCAGCCCAAGGAGGTAGTCTTTGGTGACCCCGTACTTCAGGGTTCGCGGGCCGCCCGCATTCGTGGCAACGGTCCCGCCCATGGTGGCCACAGTCCACGTCGACGGGTCAGGCGGGTACATCAGCCCGAGCTTGTCCACCCTCTTATGCAGATCGAAGGGGATCACCCCGGCTTGTACGGTGGCCGTCAGGCTCCGCGTGTCGACGGAGAGAATCTTGTCCATCTGGGTGAGGCAGAGGACGATCCCGCCGCGGGCGGCTACGCTTTCGCCCGCGACGTTCGTGCCCGCGCCTCGAGGTGTGACGGGTACACCCTCTCGGTAGGCCACTTTCAGGATGGTCGAGACCTCTTCGGTGGTTGTCGGGAAGACGACCACCTCGGGCGGAACGTTCTCTGCGTACCCGTCGAAAGAGTACGCGACCAGATCCTCAGGAGAAGAGGTAATTCGGTCCGAGGGGAGGATCCCGCTCAGTTCCCTCATGATTTCGGGTCGCACCACGGTCCTCCCGTCGTTGGAGCGCCGAGAAGGCCGCTCAGGCTGCTGCTGTTGGAATACTTCTGGGAGTTGGTCCCAGTTCAAGGATTGCCATCGGGCCTTCCGGGACCACCGCCCACCGGGCCTCAGGCCCGTGACTTTCCAGTAGCTTTCGGATCCCATCCTCCACACTCGGAGCCGGCAGGAAGTGGTAGCGCCGGAGATCCTCGGGAGACAGGCCCTCGGAGTAGACCCAGACCCGTCTCTCCAGAAGGATCTTGTACATTTCGTGAGCGCACCACTGGTCCGGGATGAAGAATTCCTTCCTCATGATGCGATCCAGGAACTCCTGGGGAGACATCACCATCTCGAGCACCTGGCGGAACTCCGGGGTGCCCACCCCCTCGGCGCATTGACTGGCTATGAGGATGTCTCCGCCACGCTTGACGACCGGCACCGCCCCAGCGATGCCCTTGATCGTCTGATAGAAATTGCAGTCGAGGGGTGCCCCGGCGTTGGTCGTCACGATAAAGTCCAGCGGCGCTTCGACGTGCCTCAGGCAGTGTCTGGAGAGAAAGCCGCATCCTTGGAGATGGGCCTTGACGGGATGGCCGGCGAAGATCCCTGTGACCCGTTTGTGTTTGTCCAGCGTGACGTTCACCAGGAAATCGGCGCCGGCGAAGGCCATGACCTCGAGCCCTGCGTCGTGGAAGGGATTCCCGCGCAACTGGCCGAACCGGCATCCGGGGTGGGACACCATCTCGGGGCCGTGCATGTGCTGAAGGGTGTCGATCGACGAGATTCCCGGGAGGAGTGATTTCCTCCCGCCCGAGAATCCGGCCCAGAGGTGCGGTTCGATGAATCCGGTGAGGATCTTCAGGTCGGCTTGCACGTAGCGGTGGTTCACGAGGGCCGGAACGGTCCCGCCGATCTTTCCCACCTCCACCATGTCCCCCCGGTTCTTCGACTGGTGGTCGACCACCTGATAGGAGCGAGCGATTTCGGCTCCGACGAGACGCACCCTCTCTTCGTCAGTGGACTCCCGGTGCATGCCCGTCGCGACCAGGATGAGGATCTTCGAGCGCTCGATCCCCTGGGCTTCAAGAGTCTTCAGGATGGGAGGCAGGAGGAGGGAGTTGGGAACCGGGCGCGTCACATCGCTTACGACGATACAGGCGCTC
The DNA here is from genome assembly GCA_964422565.1 of uncultured Acidobacteriota bacterium. Lineage (GTDB taxonomy): Bacteria > Acidobacteriota > UBA6911 > RPQK01 > JAPXNP01 > CAYRCA01. The sequence goes on from CAYRCA010000220.1 coordinate 4,299, forward strand.
TTCTTTCCCCGGGCCGTCGCCGCCAGCGGCTCAGAATCGATGGGCCGCAGGAGGAACTCGTCCAGAACGGCGGAGGGATTCGCAACTGGTTCCGGCTCCGTAGGGTCGAGCGTACCGATGAACCCTGGAGTCTGTGGGATGTCGACCGAGAGCCCAGTCGCGCCGTATTTCAGATCCACTCGCATCAGAGCTCTGCCAAAAGATTGTGCATGCCCTTGAAGAAGGCCATCCCTAAAATCTGCGAAGCGACCACGACGCCCTGCCCCCCGCGGCCGCTGAATCGAATCTCAAGCACTGAACGCACAGCGCCTGATGATTTCCCTCGCGCCCCCAACGTGGTCTTTGACGGCTCGCTGGAGCGCGGTTGCGTCTCGCGCCTTCAGGGCCTCGAAAATTCGAACGTGCCCGGCGAAGGCCAGGAGTGTCTCATCCGGGTCGTGAAAAGACTGCACCCGATACCGAATCATGTGGCGGCGCAGGACGTGGCAGAAGTCGAACATTCGCTGGCTGCCGGAGGCGCGGGCCAGCATCTCGTGAAACTCCGCATCCCTTTCAACGAAAGCCTCCGGAGATCCCCCTCGAATCTCAGCCTCGGCCTCACGCGGATTCGCTTCTATGGCCCGCAGCTCGCCTTCCGTGATTCGCTCCGCAGCCCAAACAGCCGCGAGCGACTCGTTCACGACCCGCATCGCACAGAGTTCCTCGACCTCGCTCCAACTGATTGCGCGCACCCGGAGCCTGCCTCCTGGCTCCCCTCGACGAGGCCCTCGTTTTCCAGGATGGGAATGGCTTCGCGCACAGGCGTGCGCGAGATTCCCAGCTCAGCGGCGATCTGGGTCTCCACTAGGCGCGCTCCCTGCTCAAGCCGCCCGCCGAGTATCTCCTCGCGGAGGTATTGATGAACCTGCTCGCGCATAGAACGCTTTTCGATGATCAACGGGCGAGCTGCCACGCCAGCGGTTGCTTTTCCCTCTTTGGACGCCATCCTGCCCCCTCCGCATCCGCTGGATTGCATGCAACATCCAACATGCAATACGGCCCTTCTTTACGTCAAGAGAAAGGAAGAAGGCTTCCCTCGGGACAAGCGGTCGCGCCTCAAGGCACTAGAGTCCCTTTGGGTTCCTCGCGGGCATCCGGTAACCCGACCATTACGTCCAGGCTGTCCAAATCGAAGCGCTCGTGGGTCCAGCCAGCTGACCGAGCGAGTGTCCGTCCGGAAAAGCCTGTTTTCGGCAAGAGGGCGCTTTAGTGAGGTCGCATGAGGTCTACCTCTCAACCCTCCGTGGGCCGGGCAACCGGCTCACCGGTTCACAGTTCGGGTTTTGTATGTCAAGTTTTCCGTCAAGTTCTATAGAGTGGGCGCACTCCTCTCTGGAAGTGGGCTTCGTTGGCGCGGCTCTATTCGGCGGCCAGCCGAATTCTCGCCATGGTGAACAAGTTGTGCGACACCACGATGCTCCCAACGTAGCGCTGGAAGTGCTCCCAGCCGGACCAGGTGCACCGGTCCATCCCGAAGGCTCGCTTGAGCGCCGAGATCGTCGACTCAATGGCGGCGCGAAGCCGCCGTCCAGCACCCCCTTGGCCTTCGCCCACTGAATAAAGTCCAATGTGTGCTGATTTTCTAGTGAATACAACCACTTACCTTTTCCGGACGGACACGAACTCGGTGGAACGCAGCGGTGAGGGAGTGGACGCGCGCCAGGAGCACGGGTGGACCCTCGAAGACCCCTTCGCCTATCTCCAGGAGAGCAATCGTCACGGTCAGTTCATTCCCCCCCGAGAGAAGAACCCTCCGGACGTGTTCCGCTTCGAGGAGTGGGAACGCCTGGTCGACGCCCTCGATCCCTTCTACCGGCCCATCGCGGAGGTGATGGTGATGACCGGCATGATCGCCTCGGAGTTGGCCGGGTTTCGCAAGACCGACATCGAGGGCGACGTCATGAGGGTTCGTCGTTCCGTCGTCGCCGGCGTGGAGAAGCAGGAGCTCAAGAATCGGTACCGGCGGCGGGACATTCCCATTACCCACGCCCTGCGGGAGCGCTTGGACGTGCTCGTCGCTCGGGCGACCGGGGACCACCTCTTCACGCTCAAGACCGGGCGCCCGTTCAACGACGCTTCGTTTCGCAGGCACGTGTGGACCCGGGCATTCTCCAAAGCGGGGCTGCCCTACCGCAAGCCCTACACCACTCGGCACACCTTCGTGGAGTGGTCGCTTCTCGCCGGGGTGCACCCGGAGGCACTCAAGGACCTCATGGGGCACTCGTCGCGCCAGATGGTCTACGAGGTCTACGGAAAATATCGGCAGGGGCTTGCGGAGGACCGGGGGAAAATTGTGGAGTATTTAGGCCCTGATTTCATATCGTTACAGCGATAGAGCCCTCGATTTCCCCCATCCCCCTGTAGCGACACATGGGGGAAATGGTGGGGGAAATCAACGGCCCCAAAACCGTAACCAATTGATATCAGGGACAAAATAATGGTGGAGGCGGGGGGGCATCAACCCCCGGGACCCCCGGGTCCCCCAGGCCCCGAAACCGGTCTCGGGTTGCCCGCCCCCGGGGCGACCCGCAGGGTTCGTTCGCCGCTCACTACCACCCGGCCCCGCCCTCCTCCCTTGACCTTCTTGACCCGGGACACCTCCGCCACCATGACTTCCACCGCGGCGTCCCCCGCGCGGCGAGAGTGCTGCGCGGCGAGCCCAGCGGCCTCGGCCAGGGTCCGATCCGGCGGTCGGGCCTCCCGGCCGGGTTTGCGAAGTAGAACGTGAGCCCCGGGCGACCCCCGTGCGTGGAGCCACAGATCCCAGGCCCGGGCCTCTCGCAGGAGGCGGTCGTTCTCGACCCCGTTTCGCCCCCCCCCG
>CAYRCA010000221.1:0-5413 GCA_964422565.1 uncultured Acidobacteriota bacterium
CGACGCCGTGCTCGACGGTGGGATCGTCGTCTGCTACGACACCCGGATCCTGGCGGAATACCGCGAGGTGCTCGGGCGCCCGAAGTTCGGTTTCGACGCCGAGGCGACCGAGGAGCTCTTGACCTACCTCGAGTCCTCGGGAGAGTTGGTCACGCCTTCTCCCGTGGGGGCGGAGTTGCCGGACGTCGACGACCTCATGTTTTTCGAAACGGCCCTCGCCTTGAAGGCCGACTTCGTGGTGACGGGAAACCCGCGTCATTTTCCGGAGTCGGAAAGGCATGGCGTCGAATTTGTCTCCCCCGCCGAGTTTCTTTCCTTGCTTGGGCGCCCTTAAGCAATTTGCGGTTTCGTCACGCCCGGATTCTCGCCCAAGAAAATCCAGCATCGAACACGGTATTTTCATGGTAATCCCGTTCAGGGCCGGGAGACCCGAAGGTGGACCGACCGCCTTCGTTTTGGGAGGCACCGTTTTTGGGAGGCAGCGCTCTCAGAGCCTCCAGCGCTGGTCGCCGCACCTCCGGCGTTGGTCCTCGCCCGCGGACGCGCCATCCCGGAGGGACGGCCCGAGGTTAGCCCAGGACTTCAGTCCTGGGTCGCCGCACCCGCCAACCCAAGTTCCCCCAAGTCCCGGAGGGACGGCCGAGCCGATCAATCGAACAGATAGCGTTCATCGTAGGAAATTCCGTGACGGCGCAGAAACCCGATGAATTCCGATTCGAAACTGCGCCGCCGATGGTGATCCTCCTGACGGCGGATGTATTCGACGGTTCTCTTAATCCCGGAGACGCCAATCGAGAAGGCTCCGTAACCCTCCTGCCAGCGGAACTTCGGGCCTCGGGGGAAAAGAAGCCCCCGGAGTGAACTCCTGGGCTAACCTGGACCGCGCCTCCGGCGTTGGTCCTCGCAGGGTCTGAAAGACGGAGGGACGGCCGAGCCGATCCGTCGAAGACACCCCGTTCCGCACCGGGATCCGGGACATAAGTCTCAATTCTCGTCGGAATCCGGTTGATATTCCCGAATCCGATCGGTCTGCACAACCCAAAGCCGGCCCGCGATGTCACGCTTCGCCAAGGCGTTGATCAGCATGCGACAGCAAGCCCAGAGATCTTCCGCCCTCGGCTTCCGAGGCAAGCGTAAAACCGCTACGCCGGCGTAATCCGAAGGTGGAAAGAGAAGGGGATTGCTGAAATCCAGATCGAGTGTGATCAGGCATCGGCGCTCGGCTTGGCATGCCGCAATCAACGCGTGGTCTCCTTCCTTGCTCCGCCACCGTGGCCACGTCATACTTTTCGGCCCGGAACAGCTTCGCCCCGCGCTCTCCTAGATTTTCGTCCAGCTTGAGCTTCATTTCCCACTCGCACCGGGCAGCTCCACATAGCGCTCGCGGGACATTTCGGCGCCGTAAGCGATGCACGCCAGGATGTCCGCGTCCTCGATTCCCGGATAGTTCTCACGGATCTGGTCGAAGCTACAGCCGCTAGCCAGGAAATCCAAGATGAGGGACACCCAGATTCGATGTCCGCGGATGCACGGCTTTCCGAAACAGATATTCGGATCAACCGAAATCCGCCGCAACAAGTCGTCTCGCTTCATGGATGATCCTCCTTCGTGCTCACGGCCGGCACTTCCGAGGCAACCCCGGGACCGGGCCATCCGTTCCGCTCCCTTCCCGGTTGGTTCGGCTCTCGGAATCTTCCGGAGCGATTTGGCGGCGCTCGCCTTAACCCCGATCGAGTAGTTGGGTCATGACACAGGTTATGATGTCATCTGGCAACATTTGACGTCAAAGTCGGACACAACTTACGTCTTCCCACGGTCGCCGAACCTCCGGCGTCTTCCCGCGGGCGGCGAACCTCCGCCGTCTTCCCGCGGTCGCCGAACCTCCGGCGTTGGTCCTCGCCCGTAGACGCGCCATCCCGGAGGGACGGCCCGAGGTTAGTCGCCGCACCCGCCAACCCACGTTCCTCCAAGTCCCGGAGGGACGGTCGAGCCGATCAATCGAACACATGGCGTTCATCGCAGGAAATTCCGTGACGGCACAGGAACCCGAGGAATTCGCATTCGAAGCCGCGCCGCCGATGATGTTCCTTTCTCGGGTCGGAGGGTCTACCGGCGGTAAACGTCCCGGCGATGGCCGATCCGAACGGCGAGTACCGTCAGTTCTCCCTGCGAAACCTCGTACACAATGCGATACTCGCCGACTCGAAGGCGCCGGAGCCCGGAGAACTCGCCCTTCAACACCCCGCCGGCAAACGGCTCGCTTGAGAGCCGCTCCACCGCGTGAATGATCCGAAGTCGTTCGGCTCTCGGGATCTTCCGGAGCGACTTGGCGGCGCTCGCCTTAATCCCGATCGAGTAGTTCACGTCTGACTTCGTTCCAGTCGAGCACCGGATCAGCGGGATCCTGGAGCCTCTCCAGCCCGATTCTCAGGTCTTCGAGGTCGTCCATGTAGTACTCAATCGCCTGTCGCACCAGCTGAGCGCGGGAACGCCGGAGTCGAGCCGCGGCCTCATCCATCCGGGCAACCAGTTCATCCGGGAGTCGAGCGGTGATCTGGGTCATGACGGAGCCATGATGTCATGTGATGACATTAGATGTCAAAGAAGGCCACGAGTGAACTCCCGGGCCAAGCCCCGTTCTCTCTCTTCGCCTCGGTCGTCCCTCCGGGACTCGGACAGGTTCATTGTGGGCCCCGAAGCCTTGAGAGTGAACTCCTGGGCTAACCTTAGAGACCCGGGACTCTCCGGGCCAAGCGTTTTGGAAGCCTTTTCGGAGATTTTTCGATGGTTTTTGGAAGGACTTCCCCGCCGTCCCGGGCTAGCTTGGGCAGGAGGAACCCTAAGGAGAACCCAAAAACCGCGACCGGGATCGGAAGCCTATGGCCCGGTTGCAACCGACGAAAGGAGATGAGGGATGATGAAGAAGAGGACATTGGCAATGGTCCGACCGAGCGCCCTGTTCTTGGTCGCGGCGCTATGGATCTGCACGGCATCGGGCAGCGACGTTCTGGCCGGGTCCGCTTCGCGGCCCAACATCGTTATCGACACGGAGAACCTAAGGATCTACCGATTCGACACTTTCGACGCTCAACTGCTGTCAAGCGAGTCGGGCCCCATTTCGCCACTGCCGATCCGCAATTTCATGGACGTGATCTGGCTGGCGGACATCGTCGCAGTGAATGGCTCGCCGGCAAAAGGCAGCCTTGCCGTTCGGGGCAGCTTTCTGAACCTGTGGCCGGACGCCTTTCCGGGCGAAGCCATCTCCGACATCCGGAACGCGCTGTTTTCGGACTGGATATTCGACATCCTCCGGCCGGACGGATCCCCACTGGGAACGCTCGTGGCTACCGGCTGGGCCTTCGGCATGCGCCCGGCGGGATTCGACTCGCTTTTCCAGGGAAATCTCGCGATTACGGGAGGAACCGGGGCTTTTCTCGGCGCACGCGGACAAGGCGGCGAGAGCGCCCCTCCGTCCAATCCGTCCGGCTCTCCGCCCTTTGCTTCGGTAACGGAAGATCCGTCCCAACGCAGGCTACTGGGCGGGCTGACGCGGCAGTATTCCTTTCAGCTCATTCCGGCGCCCGGCAAAGGAGCGTTCAAGGTCGAGTAGGTCCGCTTCAACACTTTTCTTCGATGCCCTATTGCGGCGGGAGGTTGAGGCGGCGCTGCACCTCCCGCCAGCGGGAATCATCGTGAAGACTTTCGAAGGGCGGGTCGACGTTGAGATAGGAATGGAACTCGCCCTGATCGGCGCGAAACAGGAAATCGAACGCGCGGTCTTTGTCTCCGAGAGCGACGCTGATCTGCGCCAACTCCGCCGCAGGTGCGTCTGACCCCGCCGCCAGGTCTTCAAGCGTTTGTGTCGCTTCGCGAATCCGGCCCATGCGAGCGTGCGTGTACGCCGTGCGCGCGTCCAAAATCCGCAGGGGCGTGCCACTCAGACCTTTTCGAGCCTCTTCGTACGCTTCCAGCGCTTCATCATACCGCCCCAATTCGTTGTAAGCGTCACCAAGGCGGCGCCACGCCCCATGGTGGCGGGGGTCCAATTCCAGGGCGCGCTTCAGGCGTTCGATGGCATCTTCGAACCTGCGGGCCCGGTAGAGGATTCTCCCGAAATTGGATTGAACGGCAGGCGCCAAAGGATCCAGCTGCTCAGCCCTCTGGATCTGAGCGATGGCCTCAGGAAAGCGGCCGAGCGCCATCAACAGCATCGCGTAGGTGTGACGCGCGTCCACGCTGTTCGGATTCAGGTCCAGAGCTCGACGAACGTCCGTTTCCGCGCCGACCCAGTCATGGTCGAATAGGCGCTTGAGATCCGCGCGCACCACATAGGCCTCGGCCAGTCGATCGTCCAATTCCAATGCCTTTGAGGCCGCGGTTCTGGCCGGCCCTTCGGCTTCTCGACGGCCGACGCTGCCCCAAATCGACCGGGCCCACCATGCGTGAGCCAGCCCGGCGTAGGCCGCCGCAAAATCGGGCTGAACCTCCAAGGCCAGTTCAAAGCGCTCGATGGCCAGCTTCAGGTCCTCCTCGTTGTATCTCCAGAGATGATACCGGCCGATGAAATAGTGGTCGGAAGCTTCCGGGTGCACGCGCGCGACCGAGCCGATCCGGTCCCGGATCTGCGGGGTCAACTGTATGCGAATCTCTTCAGCCACCGCACTGGCCAATTCGGCCTGCAACTCCAGCAAGTCCGCCTGGTCTCGTTCGTAACGACCGACCCACAAGTGAGCGTCCGTGGGACCATGAATCAATTGAAGCATGATCACGACGCGTCCGGCGGATCGCTGAACCGAGCCCTCCAGCACAGCGTCCACCTCTAGCGCTCTGGCAATCTGCGGGAGCAGCTCCTGACTCTGCTTAAAATGCATGACCGAGGTTCTTGAGATGACCCTGAGCGTCCCGACTTGGGCCAGACTGCCGATCAGCGCCTCAGTCATCCCGTCGACAAACGGCTCCTGGGCGGGATCGCCTGATAGATTTTTCAACGGGAGCACCGCGAGCGACTGGATTTCGGGCCCCACCGATTCCGGAGGTCGGCGCTGAAACCACGCGTAGATCGTGAACACGAGGACCAAGACCAACAACGCGCCCGCCACTCGCCGGCCACTTGCCGGAAGGGACCTTGCTGGGCCTGCTGAATCTGGACCACCTCCCGACCTTTCCGGCAGCACGTCGGGACTCCGCGGGACGGCATCGCTGCCAACGCCTTCCGCACTCTCAACCCGCAGCTTGACGCCGGAAAGCTCTCGCACTTCGGCGACGAACCGGTATCCGCGCTTGGGAACGGTTTCGATGTAGGGCCGTCCATCCGGGTCTCTTCCCAAAGCCTTTCTGAGGATCGAGATGTTGCGACTGAGGCTGCCCTCTTCCACAAAGGAGTCGGGCCAGAGTTCCCTGAGCAGATTCTCCT
>CAYRCA010000221.1:5423-7139 GCA_964422565.1 uncultured Acidobacteriota bacterium
GACCAAGTGGCCGTGGTTCCGGACCAGGATCACCAGCAGGTCAAAAACCTTTGGGGTCAAAGGGACGGGGCTGCCATGGAGCAGCAGACCGTGTTCGGCCGTATCCAGTTCGAAAGGTCCAAATCGATAGCGGCGACGAGATCCACGATCCATCTTTCCCAATAATTCCAACTCACAGTCCGGGGTTAGCGGGGGTTAGCGGGCCGGAATCTTGAAGCGTCGCGTTCATTGCCCGAGGCCCGTCGGTCCGTCGCTTCCGGTTGAGTTATTATTTCACGGGAGGGGCGGCGGCAGGTTCCGCCGCTCACAAGGGTGCAGATTGCGCCGAGGTCTCCGCTCCGTGAACCAATATGGAAACCAATGTCGGGGTACCGGCCGGGACCCACCTCCCTACGTTAATTCGATGAGAGAAACCGACGACCCCAGCGTAGAGCGAGCCACGTCCACCAGGTGGCGATGGTGGGTGAAAAAGAGCACCTGGGTCTGCCGCGACAGCTGGTTCAAGACCTGAAAGCCCGCGGCGGCGCGTTCGTCGTCGAAGTGGACGAAGAGGTCGTCGGCGACAAAGGGAAGCGGAGAAGCCCGGTCCAGGTAGTCGGCCACCGAGGCGACCCGGAGTGCGAGGTACAGCTGGTCGGCCGTCCCCGTGCTCATCCCCGAAACCCGGACTGTCGTCTCATCGGGGCGGACACCGGTGAGGAGCGCCTGGTCTCGTTCGTCGAAGTCGACGCGGAGTGTGCTGAAGGAGCCCCCGGTCAGCGTGGCGAACAAGTCTCCCGCCTTCTTGAGCAGGGGAGCCTGTTTCTCTCGCCGATACCGCTCGATAGCCCATTGGAGGAGCAGTGCGGAGGATCGCAGACGTACGTACCGCTCCGCTACATCCATCATTTCGGCCAGTGCTTCCTGCCGCCCTGCCTCCGCCCGGGCCGCGGCGTGCCTGCCACCAACGGCCTCGAACGCCTGTTGGGCTGTACCGAGGCTTTCGCGGGCGTCGAGAAGGCGATTGCGCAGTTCGTCCAATTCCCGGGAAATCGAATCCTCTCGAGCCGCGACCTGATCCACGTCGACGGCGGCACACTCGCTTGCCAGGTCGGCGGCGGAGAGACCGTCCCCTTCTTCGACGAGCGTCTCGAGCAGCCGCTCCCTTTCGATCCGGAGCCGGTCCGACCGCTCGATGGCCGTTCCGAGTTGGGCGGTATCCTCTACCCCGGCCAGGCCTCGAAGACGGGATACAACTTCCCGGGCCGCCCGACGGGAGGTTTCATGCGTGCCGATCTGCTCTTCCAGCTCGGCGATGATGTCGTCCTTCTGCCGCCGAAGGTCCCGGATGCGGCTGGCCTCGGTGAGCCGACTCTCGAGTTTGAGAACCGCCTCCTCCGATTCGGTATCCGCGAGGTCGGGCGCCACGAAACCGACAAGTCGCGCCACATCCCGAATGAACCCATCCACCGTTTGTTCGATCTTGCCGATGCGCTCGTGACGGAGTTCGTGGACCTTGACGACGCCGGTACGCATTTCGTCGATCGCATCGGCCTGCGCAGCGACGGCTTCGGGGCCGCTCGAAGGATCGAGTCCGACCGCCTCGACGGCATCCGCCCACTGGCGCTCCCAATCGGCCCAGGCGGCTTCATTCTTCCGCAGTGCTTTGCGCTTTCTTTCAACGTCCGAACACGCCTGTCGATGGGACTCCTCCAACCGACGTTTGTTCTCGGCGTC
>CAYRCA010000222.1:0-7113 GCA_964422565.1 uncultured Acidobacteriota bacterium
GGGACATCGACCAGTTCGCGGAGCAGACTCACCGTATCTTCCCAGTTTCTCACCCTCTCGCTCCGTCCTCTCAGGAAGGCATGGGCCCCCGATTCGGAAGGCTCCGTAAGGCATCAATCCGGGCGTTGCCCGGCGACCGGCCGGTTCCCGCCGAAACAACGACGCTCGTCGCGCCCACGGCTTGCGGCAGGTGGACTCCCGCGCGCGACTCCAAGCCCCGTCGCCCGGCGGGAGCCCCACAGTATATCGCAAAGCCGATCTGCGGAAGGGAATCACGAGACCCCGGCCCACTGGAACGGGACTTGCTACGTAACCGATACGGGACATTACACTTGCTTCCCGGTCGAGCGTGGCGGTTCGGCCGCGCCGAGAGGCGCTGGATGACAGTACGCTGGGCACTGCGGATGGGGAATCGGGCGCCAAGAGCCGCCAAGGCCAGAGCGGCTGCGGTGGGTTTTTTCACCCCGGAGTTGGTGCACATCGCACAGCGCCGATCCGTCTCGCCCGCGACGCGCCCGACCGCGGCGGGATTTGGAAGGATCGTCGTCTCCAGGCAGGGGGCGTTAGCATGACAGAGATCCGTTTCCACGGGAGAGGAGGCCAGGGAGTGGTCGTGGCCTCCGAGATTCTCGCGACCGCCTTCTTCCGGGAGGGGAAACACGTGCAGGCCTTCCCGACCTTCGGCGTCGAACGCCGGGGAGCGCCGGTGGCCGCGTTTCTTCGCGTCTCGAGCCGTCCCATCCGACTTCGCTGCCAGATTGAACGACCGGATCACGTCATCATCCTGGACCCTACGCTGATTCCGGCGGTGGACGTCATCGCGGGCCTCAAGCCGGCGGGCTGGATTCTGATCAACAGCGAGAACCCCCCTCGCCGATTCGCCCGGCTGGCCCAGGGGGGCAGACAGATCGCCACCGTGGACGCCTCCGCGATCGCCGTTGCCCAAGGTCTGGGCAATCGGACGAATCCGATCGTGAACACGGCGATTTTGGGCGCGTTTGCCGGCGCGACGCATCTGGTCGATCTGGCCTCGGTGCTGCAGGCTCTTCAGGAATGGTTGCCGGGCCGGACGGAGGAGAACATTCGGGCGGCCCGGGAGGCGGCGCGCCGGGTTCGAACCCTTCTTCTCGAGGGGGTGGGGCTATGAGCCTCGAAACCCGGTTTACATCCTGGAAGGAGATGCCGCCGGCCGCCGTTTCACACGAAACGATGGCCTTCAACCGGACCGGTACGTGGCGCTACGTGCGGCCGGTTCTCTCCGACAAGCTCGCTCCCTGCCGCGGTTCCTGTCCCGCCGGAACGGACATTCCGCGTGTCCTCTCACTCCTGGGGCGGGGCGAGGTGGTCGAAGCCTACGGTCTCATTCGAGAGGCCAACCCACTGCCCGCCGTTTGCGGACGCGTCTGCTATCATCCGTGCGAAACCCGTTGCGGCAGGTTCGCCGTCGATGTCGGAGTCGCGGTCCAGTCGCTGGAGCGCTTCATAGGGGAGAGTTGCCTCGATCTGCCGCCCGACCGGCCGCCCTCCGTTTCCCGCTCGGAAACCGTCGCGGTGGTGGGCTCGGGACCGGCGGGCCTGACCTGCGCGTACCATCTCGCCAGACGCGGTTTCCCGGTCCGGGTCTACGAATCGGAGTCTTTCCTGGGAGGAATGCTGCGTCTGGGCATCCCGGCCTACCGCCTTCCACGGAGCGTCTTGGACCGTGAGATCGCAAAGATCACGGCCCTCGACATTGACTTTGTCACCGACTGCCGGATCGGCCGGGATCGTTCCCTCGACCTGCTACGCGGGGAGCACGACGCCGTGTTCGTCGCCACGGGCGCTCACCGGAGCCGTATCCTTCCCATCGAAGCGAAGGGTCCTCGCCTCATCCCCGGGCTGGAGTTCCTCGGGGCGGTGAGCCGCGGCGATCCCCCCGCCATCGGGAAGCGGGTGATCGTCATCGGAGGCGGGAACACCGCCCTCGACACGGCCCGAACCGCCCTCCGCCTCGGCGCTCAATCGGTGGTCGTGTATCGACGAAGCCGTCGGGAGATGCCCGCCCACTCGAGCGAGGTGCGCGACGCCCTGGCGGAGGGCGTGGAGATTGTCTTTCAGGCGTCCCCGGTGGGTCTTTCCTCCACCCAGAGGAAGGGGGTGGCCGTCGAGTTCGTCAAGATGGCGTTGGGTGCGCCCGACGCTAGCGGCCGGGCGCGGCCCGTACCGGTGGAGGAATCGAACTTCACACTGGAGGCCGACACCCTGCTCGTGGCTGTGGGGGAGACGCCGGACCTCTCGTTCTTCTCGGAGCAACCCGGCGTCTTTCTCGGAGGAGACGCCGGATCGGGGCCGTCGACCGTGGTGGACGCGGTCGCCGCGGGTCACGCCGCGGCGATACAGATCATGAACTTCCTGGGCGTGAAGTCGTCTCGGGACGGTGCGCGTCCGGCGGCCCCCTTCGATGTCTCCGGCCTCAACCTCGCTTACTTCGAGCCCGCTTCTCGAATCGAGCCTCCGTCCCTCCTTCCGGCCGACAGAACTCGGGACTTCTCCGAGATTGTGGGAACCTTATCTCAAGTCGAGGCCTTGGCCGAATCGAAGCGGTGCCTTTCCTGTGGCGTCTGCAACCTGTGCGCGACCTGTTGGGCCTTCTGCCCGGAGGCCGCAATCCGGCTCGGGGAAGCGCGGTACACCGTCGACCTGGCCTACTGCAAGGGGTGCGGAATCTGCGCCGAGGAGTGTCCCCGCGACGTAATCGCCTTGGAGGAGGAGGAGGCGTGACGGTCGAAACCCCTCGGCGGCGCCAAGTCATCACCGGCAACCACGCTGTCTCACACGGCGCTCGTCTAGCCAGAGCTCAGGTTATCTCCGCCTATCCGATCACCCCCCAGACGCAGATCGTCGAGCTCCTCAGCCAATTCTGCGACGAGGGCCTTCTCGACGCCAAGTTCATCAAGGTCGAATCCGAGCACTCGGCCATGGCGGCCCTCGTCGGCGCCTCCACGACCGGGGCCCGCACGTTTACCGCCACCTCGGCCCACGGCCTCGCCCTGATGCACGAGATGCTGCACTGGGCGGCCGGCTCCCGCCTGCCGATCGTGCTTGCCAACGTCAACCGCGCTATGGGCGCGCCCTGGTCCATCTGGGCGGACCAGAACGACAGCCTCTCTCAGAGGGACACGGGGTGGATCCAGATCTACTGCGAGGGCAACCAGGAGGTCCTCGACAGCGTCCTGCAGGCTTACCGCGTGGCCGAGACGGTCCAACTGCCCGCGATGATTGTCCTGGACGCCTTTGTCCTGTCCCACACCGCCGAACCGGTCGAGATCCCGGACCAGGGTTCCACCGACACCTACCTCCCTCCGTACCGGCCCGCGCTCAAGCTCGACACGGCCTCGCCCCGGGCCTTTGGCGGACTGGCCACTCCCGACACCTACATGGAGTTCCGATTTCAGATTCAGGCGGCCATGAACCAGGCCCTGCACGTTTTCGAAGAGACCGGCGAGGAGTTTTTTCGTCTCTTCGGCCGGCGGTACGGACTTGTCGAGGGGTACCGAGTCGAGGGCGCCGAGACCCTCTTGATCACTTCGGGCACGGTGACCAGTACCGCTCGCGAGGTCATCGACGGGGAGCGCGTGAGGGGCCGTCGGGTCGGCCTGCTGAAGATTCGGGTGTTCCGCCCCTTCCCGGCCGCCTTGGTGCGCGCCTTCGCGGCGGAGGCTACTCGGATCGCCGTAATCGACCGCAACATCGGCTTCGGCGTCGGCGGAATCTTCGCTCAGGAAGTCCGCGCCGCCCTGCACAATCATATCCGGGTGCCGGTCTACGGCTACGTGGCCGGGCTGGGGGGGCGCGATATCTCCCCCGAGACGATCCTCGAGGTTCTGGATCGCACCGCCGAGAGTGGGCGGCCTGAAGACGTTTCCTGGGTCGGAGTAAGGGAATGAGCGGAACCCGCTTCGATCTCCCGGATACCGAATGGATCACGCCCGGTCACCTCGGGTGCCAGGGGTGCGGGGCGGCGCTCGGCATGCGGCACGTGCTGAAGGCCCTCGGCGAAAAGACGATCGTGGTTCTGCCGGCTTGCTGTTGGTCGATTATCGCCGGACCCTTTCCCTATTCCGCCCTCCGCATCCCTCTGATCCACGCCGCCTTCGAGACGGCCGCCGTAACCGCGGCGGGGGTCAGGGCTGGACTCGACGTCCAGGGGGACCGGGAGACCACCGTGATGGCCTGGGCTGGGGACGGAGGCACCTTCGACATCGGACTGCAGTCCCTTTCCGGCGCCGCGGAAAGAAATGAGAACATCCTCTATGTCTGCTACGACAACGAGGCCTATATGAACACGGGTGTCCAGCGGAGCTCGGCCACCCCCCAGGGTGCCTGGACCACCACGACGCCGGGCCGAAAAAAGGAGCCGAAGAAGGACATCATGGGGATCATGGCGGCGCACGCCATCCCCTTCGCCGCAACCGCCACGGTCGCCTACCCGGACGACCTCGTCCGCAAGGTGCGGAAGGCCCAGGCCATCAGCGGGACCCGCTTCATCCATCTGCTTTGCCCCTGTCCTCCGGGATGGAAGATCTCATCGGAGATCTCCATTCGCCTGGCCCGACTGGCCGTCCTGACCCGTATCTTTCCTCTCTATGAGATCGAGGGCGGGGTGGGCTATCAGCTTGCGGATGTGCCCCATCCGGTGCCGGTTTCCGAATATCTGCGGCTACAGGGGAGGTTCCGGAGCCTCACCGAGGAGGTGGTGGGACAGATTCAAGGGAATGTGGACAAGCGGTGGGAGCGTCTTCGGCAACTCGCGAAGGTCGGTCGCCGCCGGCGTCCGACCCGCGGCAAGGCCTCCCGCGTCATGTAGTGAGCGGCGGTCTCATGACCGCCTGCCGGCCGCAACCGCATATCGCCCGCCGGGCGCCTCATCCCTTGCGAACCACGACTCCGGCATCGCTCAGGACGATATTAATCGAAACCTGATCCGAATCCTGCGGTAGGATGTCGACCGGGTAGGAGAAATTGAACTGAGGAAGACTCAAGGTGTACGTACCCGGGGGGACCCTGGCGTTCGCCTTTCCAACTCGACCCTCGAAATTGATCAGTGACGTCTGGATCGTCGATCCCGTGGTTTGGTTGCGGAAGATAAACCGTAGATTCGCCATCCGGTAAATGTCGAACTCGTAGTTGGCGGCCCGCGACACGCTGATGTAGACCTGCCGCTCTCGTCTCTTCATCTCCTCTTCTGCGAGCCGCGTCTCCAGCCGGCTGGCCACTTCCCGATAGAACTGCTTCCCCTGATGCTCCTCAATCAATCGGTCGAACTCGCCCGCTTCACGCATTTCGGCGATGATCGGGTTCACAATATCCAGCAGGGGGCGATCTCCTTTCCTGACCGCCACGGCGACCTCGAGCGTGCCCAGGACCGTCGGCACGATCTCCAGGTGACCGGCGCCCGGGGTAGTCGCCAGCGAGTACGCCGCCATGAACCGATCATCGATCACGCCGTCGATCTCATTACGCCGCAGAGAAAGGACGGCGTCGTCCAGGGTCTTGAAGGGAACCACCACGGCCGACGGATAGGTCGTTCGGACGAAATCCTCCACACCCGTCCCCTCGCGGACACCCAGCCTTATCCCGGCGAAGTCGCCGGGTCTCAGATCCCGGTGTACGGGATTGATGGCCAGAACCAGTTCGGTGACGTAATAGGGATCCGAGAAATCGACTTCCCTGAGTCTCTCTTCCGTGATCTCGAAAACCCCGACCACCATATCGATTTCGGCATTCCTGAGCGCCGCCAACAGATTCGGGTACGTCCGGTTGATCCAGGTCAACCTGACCTCCGTCGCGCCCTCGGGGTCCCGGGTCTCGCTGAGCCTGGCGGCGATACGCCGTCCCAACTCGGCGTCCGGACCGACCATGTCCCCCTCCTTCTGATAGATAAGCGGAGGTTCGAACGGGACCGTGCCGATGTAGGCCATGCGTTCCCGATGGATTTTCGCCACCGTCCCGGGGACACCTTCTCCGCAGGAAAGGAGAAGCGGTCCGAAGACCAACACCATCGAGAGAGCCAACAGTTTTCTCGCCATCTTCTTTCCCCAAACTACTCGAGATCGCCGAGCGACCTAGGTTATCCGCTCATGGAAGGCATCCCGCCGGAAGCCTTGAATACAACCCCAAAAACTCGCGTATGTTATAGCACAGGTCCGGAAGCAACGAGCCAAGCCGAATCGCAGTCAGTCGAGCCTCAAGCGTAAAACGGATTCTCTCCGGAGGTGTGGTCGGTTGTGTCGACAACCGCCTCGACCTCGGGAATCAGTTCCTTGATCCGAGCCTCCACCCCATGCTTCAGAGTCACGTCCACCATCCCGCATCCATGGCAGCCACCGCCAAATGAGAGATAGACCTTGCTGTCCTTTACGCCGACCAGTCCGATCCGGCCGCCGTGGGCCGCCACCGCGGGATTCAACTCACGATCCAGCAATTGCTGGACCCGCTCCGCCACCGAACCCGAGAGATCCTCCCGAGGACCGCTGCCGACTCCAGGCGTCTCGGGCTTGTTTGGATTCTCGAACTTGAACCCGCTTCGAACGACCCTGTCCTCGAAATCGATCGAGGCGCCATTCAAATTCCTGGCACTGGCCGGATCGATAATCAACTCCAGTCCGTCCGCGTCGTAGCGGATATCGTCCTCCCTCTTGTCCTCGTCCCCGATGAGCCTCATAGAGTAGGTGAACTGAGAGGTGCCGTTGGCCCGGGCCTCGATCCGAAGAGCGTTCTTTCGGGGTTGGTTCTCGAACGCCTCCAAGACCTTCGCTTTTGCCGCGTCCGTGAGGGAGACGGCGAATTCCGACGAGCGCTGCTTTTCTGCTTCCATAATCCAAGTTTAGCAACTGAAGCGTTTTCCTGTAAATGTTCTCTCGGCGGGGCCGGCGCATTCCCGGGCGAACGGGTGAATCGGGGGCGCGTTGAAATCCGCGCCGGGCCGGTGGTCGGGGGGCCCATCCCGGATATTCCCTCCGCAAAGCGCCGAAACAGCGCCCGGGCTGCGGTGGGGAGGCTCAGGCTCGATGCGTCAGTATCCCCGCCAGACGTTCCGAGGACACATTGCGCCCGGTCAGGACGACCATCACC
>CAYRCA010000223.1:0-7090 GCA_964422565.1 uncultured Acidobacteriota bacterium
CATCGCGAGGCTCGGCGCCTCTTGTGGAGCAGGCGATCGGCGGCCCAGAAGACCGCCGGGAGAGCCAGGCTCACCTCTTTGGCCGCTACAGCCGGAACCAGCAGGAGGAGGGCGACAAGGCGCCGGCGGGCCAGCCACGCCATCAAGGAGAGCAGCACGAACAGGCCGGCCAGGAGCGTCGACCGCTGGTAGACGTACAGCACGCTCTCGGTTTGTACGGGATGAAACGCGAAGACCAGCGCCCCAAGCAGAGCGCCCGGAGGGACCGGCTCCGCCGCGGCCGGCGCTCTCGGTACCCCCGGCGGTTTCAGCAGGGCCACGAGCAACAGAAAAACGAGACAGGTGTTGACGCCGTGGAGGACGACGTTGAACAGATGGAATGGAGCCGGATCCGGGCCGTGTAGCTGATGCTGAACGAGGAACGTCAGCCACGTCAGGGCCCGCGGCGAGGGCGGCCAGAGAATCGCCCACCAGCGGCCCTCCTGGATGTTCTCATCGCCAAGGAAGAGGCGGTCGTCATAGTGAAACGGATACGTGATGGAAGACCCATAGACGGCAAGAACCGACAAGAACAGGAGCAGCGGCAAAAACGGCGGGGCGGGAGAAAGAAGCGCGGCAGGGGTCGGCGGCCTGGAGAAAACCCACACGGGTCATTCCAGCGGCGTCCTCGGGCCGATCTCCCCATCGGCGTAGACCAGTCGGAGTTCGGCGCCTTCCGGGGCCGTTCCCGCCTCCGGAGGAAGATCGACCACCTCGGAGATCCAGCCGGAGGACGGAAGTGTCCGCAACAGGGTATGGACCCTCTCGCCACCGCGCAGGAAGGTCACCAGCACGGCCTCCACCGGCCTCTCCTCCCGGGTCAGATTGAGGGCGAGCGCCACCCGCCCCGGCCCGAGCGAGTGAAACGAGCCGCTCACGACCGCGTCCTCGGGCGCGCCGGGTACCACCGGAAAGGTGGTCAGCGTGGGAACGCTCTGCGGAAAGGGCCGGGAAGGATCCTCGCTCTGGCGAAGCGTCAAGGCGGCGATGGGCCGGTCACTCCGCACGGTGACGGTCCCTTGCATCTCCCGAGCCTCGGGGACGGCGTCAAAGAACTCATGGATGAATCGGGGGCGGTGCAGGCCCTCCCCCAGTGGCACGTTGGTGGTGGCGATCTCCTGGAAAGAAGTGTCGTAAAGCCTCATGGTGATATTGGCCGGACCCCCCTCCGCCGGGGAGCCGTGACCCGCGGGAGGGTTCACGAGGGCCAGGCCCGTGTCTCGGTTGCCGATCGAGTCCACGAAAACGCTGAAGGAGTCCAGGGTTCTCGACGCGGCGACTCCCGCCTCAAACAGCACCACGCCGGTGGCCGCGTCCCTTCGAGTAAAGACGGCGGTCCCGCCAACCCCGTTTCCAGCCGTGACTCTCGCATATCCGACCCGCAGTTGCCCGGTGCCGGGAGTCTCGGCGGAGAACGCGACTCCCGGACCAAGGGCAAACTCGAATCCATGCGCCGCGGGCTGCCCCCCCAGGCTCAGCTCGATGGGCCCGCCGTCCGAGTCGAAAAACTCCACCTCGACAACGCCGGCGGGGCCCGTGTTGACCAATATCAGAGTGGTCTGGAACTGGATGCCGCCCACCGTTCCGTCCCCGATCTGTGGGAAGTAAAAGACGTGGTCGGCGGCCCAAGCGGGAGCCTGCGACATAATCCCTACACAAAGGAGGCAGGGCAGGATACCCACACTTCTCTTCATAACGACACCCCATCGACGACTTGCAGGCCAAGGCGTGAATCGTGAAAGTTAAAATCATTCTAGTACGGTTGACCGGAAAATGGAATAGAGGGCTTCAAGTTGAGCTCGCGGGCAACCTTCGGTCAGGGCCCGTGGACCGGGGTCGAAGGACCGCGCCGCGGGAATCATAACGAGCCCCGACTGGAGGGCGGGGTCTCTTGCAGCCGGAAAGGCCGGAAAAGCGGGAGGATTGTCCCCCGAGGGGTTTTCTGCCAGAATTCGCCCTAAACATACATCGGAGGAAGGATATCCTCCCCCCCAGGGCTCCGGACTGGCGGTCGGTCTGTGCGACGTGCCGTTCCCTTGTCCGACCCCGGGCGGGAGCCGCGGGACCCGGTCTCCGGCCCGAACTTTCCCGTCGCCCCCCGGAACGAATACTTTGTCTTCGGCGGTTGCGATAGGTCCGACGCCCGGGGGAATCCCGGCTCCAGCCGAGAACGTCCGACGAGAAAGTGGGTAGGCGCACATGCACCGTTTGGCCATTGCGCACGACTGGCTGATCCAGCCACGCGGGGCCGAGAGGGTTTTGGGGGAGTTCTGCAGGGCACTCCCCGAAGTCTCGATCTACACCCTGATCGCCCGCCCGGACCGGATCGATTCCGCAATTCTCCGGCACCGGGTTCATCTGTCGCCCCTGGACCGGTTTCCGGGCGCGGGACGCTGCTACCGGTACCTCCTGCCCCTTTATCGCCTGGGCATCGAAAGTCTGACAGTGCGCGACGCGGACGCCCTGCTCAGCATCAGCCACGCGGTGGCCAAGGGAATCCGGCGGGAATCGGGAATGCCTCATGTGTGCTACTGCCTCACCCCGATGCGCTTCGTGTGGCTGCCCCACCTCTACGGGACCTTCCTGGGAAGGTCTGTGAAGGGTCTCTTACTGAGATTCCTGATGCCAAGGCTCAAACGATGGGATCTGGACTCGCTGGGTCGGGTGGACCATTTCGTGGCCATTTCGAGAACCGTTCAGGAACGCATTCGGAGATTCTACTCCCGGGCATCGGAGGTGATTTATCCCTGTGTCGACCTGGCCGACTTTCCTCTCGGCACCGGTCCGAGGGAGCCGTTCTACCTGATCGTGTCGGCATTGGTGGCCCAGAAAAGGCTCGACCTGGCCATCGAGGCCTTCAACCGTAGCGGCCGCGAGTTGGTGCTCGTCGGGTCCGGTCCGCTGTTCCGGTCGCTGGCGAGGTCCTCCCGGCCGAACATCCGGTTTCTCGGCTGGCTGCCGGACGAGGAGGTGCGGCGACTCTACCGCGCCGCCCGAGCCCTCGTCTTTCCCGGAATTGAGGACTTCGGCCTGGTTCCGGTGGAGGCGCAGGCTTCCGGTTGTCCGGTGATAGCCTTCGGCGCCGGCGGGGCCACCGAAACGGTGCGGGAAGGGGAGACGGGTCTCTTCTTCAGCGCGTCCGATCCGGACGACCTGAACCGCGTCCTCGCCCGTTTTGAGACGATGAGATTCGATCCGGCGCGGCTGCGCGACAACGCGGCCCAATTCTCCCGAACGTCATTTCTGCGGCAGTGGGAACGCCTTTTTGAACGGCTTGGGCTGCCCCTCCGCTTTGAGGCCTCACACCGGGGGGGGCGGTGATTTCCGGCGGGGAACCCCAGAAACCGTCGGCGGCGAGCCGAGCCGAGCCGAGCAGGATGCAACCGGCCGCGTAGGTCCAGAGCAGCAGAGTCACCGAGATGTAGAAAGGCCCATAAATGACCTCCAGCGACCAGGAAGCCGCCAGCAGACGGAACAGGCCGTTGACCGCCAACCACCCGACGGAGGCGAAAAGGGCGGTCTTGAGCACCCGGCTGAAGGGCTGGCGCACACTGGGCAGCCAGGTGTATATGCAGGCGAATAGGGCAAAGGCCAATCCAAAAGAAATGACGTGGGCAAGACCCGGCTCAAGCCACCAGACGGAGAAGAGACCCGAGGCTCGCACTCGAACGAACTGGATCAGGGAGATGGACAGGAAAGCCAGAGCGCCGGCGACCACCGCCATCAGGGTGCCCAGAACCTGGGAACGCCAAAAGCGACGCGGCTTGGTAATCCGAAAGGCCGAGTCGAGACCGGACTCCACCGCGTAGAAAAACGTAGAACCCGCCCAAGCGATCAGCAGAGCCGAGACCACCTGCAGTTCACCCAGCCCTCGCGTATAAATCCGCAGGTTACGCACTATGAACTCCTGGGAGATCGGGAAGAACCCCGCCAGGGCGGTGAAGACGGCTTCCCGCACATCCTGCAGAGCCAGCAGGTTGGCCGCACTCAGAAGTAGAACGATGATGGGGAAGACCGAAAGAAACAGACTGAAGGCGATGGAGGAGGCGTAGGCGGTACCCTCCCGCCCAAAGAGATAGACAAGGGTCTCCCCGGCGATTCGGGCCGAGCGAGCCGGCGACGCCCATTCCCGGATCCGACCCGCACCGATCCGGAACCTCGGGGCTCCACCCGCTTGCTGCGGCTGAAGGCTCAATTTTTCACGGCGACGCCAAAACATATCGCTCTTCGATCCTTCCGAATCATAGACGGAAAGGTCGGCCAGCGATAGGAATTCAGTGCGGATGGCGCGCGGCGCGCCCTCCGGCCGCGGGGAGCGGGGAGGCTTCCGACCGGGTGCAACATCTTCACGAGAATCCGTGAGACCGGTCACCTCCTCTGGAGGGGGACGGAAGGATAATCCGAGGTGGGAGAACCGGGATGGCGGACCAGAACCACACGCTCTCCGAGGGCGCGGGCGACAGGAGCGGGTCGAATGGAAAAGATCATTCTGCTGATCGAGAGGGACGCCTCGCTGAGGCGACGCTATCGGATGTTTCTGGAATTCGAGGGCTACCGGGTCGTGTCGGCGATGGACGAGCCCTCCGCGCGGGAACTGATTCCGCGGTTGAGAGTCGTCGACCTCCTCATCGCGGCTCTGACTGAAGAATCGTCGGAAGCCCTGGAGTCGCTGTTCGACCAAATGCCGAACATCCCGGTGCTGCTGACCTGCGAACCGGGTTCTCCGGACGCCGAACTCCCCTACCCCTGTCTGGTGAAACCGATCCCGCCCGAACGGCTCGTCTTTAAAGTGGAGCGGATGCTGCCGGCTCGGCACCGGATGACGCCTCCCCCCCGACTGAGGGCGGCCCCGACCGGTCGATCCGGGGGTGAACCGTCCGACCTGTCGGACCTATCGGACCCTCGGCATCCCTCCAAGACCTAGATTGTGGGACCCCAAACCCGCGAACAGGCGTTCGACGAAGAAGGCGGCGACGGGATGTGCGGTCGAGTCCAGAGCTCCGGCGGACTCCCCGGAAGTCTCCGCCCGGGCCATCCGACCGGCCTTTCGCCGACCGCCGACTCGCCGACTCCCCCGCGGTTGCCGACCGTCATCCCGTTGGCGTAACCTTAAGGAAAAGAGTGGGTCGGTACCCTGCGGGCCTGTTGTTGAATCGACACCCATGATCAGGCGGAGTGTTTTCGATGCGTGAGTCTCACATTCGCCCGGTCTCCTGGCCGGAGCTTTCGTCCTTTCTTAAGAAGCATCTGTTTCTCGCCTTCCAGGATCTTCGTATCCGGGATGACGAGCTGGCGGAGTATGTCACGTCGGTTCTGGTCAAGTTCGCCAGAACCGACGAACTCTACCCCTGGGGCCGCATCTCGCAAGCCCGGATGGAAACCGTGGTGGAGATGCTCGTGGAGCTCGACGAGAGCCTCACCCACGAGGCGTCGCTGGTCGGCCCGGAGCGCGAGAGATCCCTGCGCCAGCATATTGGAGACTACAGTCTCTTCATGAGCGGAATCTTTCGGGTCTACATCGAGAAACGGGGCATACTGGACTTCTACCTGTCGGAGGGCACCCGAGCCTATCGCAAGACGGCGCAGCTCCAGCGTCGTCTATATCAGCCCGGGGCGGGTCGCTTTGAAATGCTGGCCGATGAGTTCGAGCGCATCTCGGGGGCGCTGGATTACATGAGGAAGGTCTATTTGGCTTCGTCCGACCGGAGCCCTTCCGGGGCGACCGGTGGCGGCGCCCGACGACCCAGCTAAAAAGTCGTCCGTTTATTTGGTTTCCTCGGAACCAAATGTCGCTCCGCGCATCTGAAGGAACAGGACGGGCAAACATTAACTGACGCTTCCCTTTTCTTTTGAGCCGGTTAAGCGTCGAACGTCGAAAACCAAACGACGCTGGTAGCGATGGCAGATGCGGTGTTTAGATATGCTGCCCTTTTCTGTTTCTCCGCGGCATCCTTCGGCTTTGTCTATTTCCTGATCAAGTATCAGAGAGGATCCCAGGCCCGGCTCTGGGGGATCCGCATTTGCCACAGCCTCGGATTCACGGGCGTGCTGATGCATCGCCTGTGGTTGGGCGAGGTCAACGAGATCTCCCTTCTGATGGTGTCTTCGCTGACGGTGTCTCTGCTCGGGTTCGAGCTGTCCGAACACTATCTGAACTGAGTGAGGGGTTGAGCGACGCCTTCCGGGCCGTGGGTTGTTGCGGACGTGCGGTTCCAGCCCGGACCCTCCCTTGCGCAAGCCCTCTGTTCCCCAGACAATCCGCCGGACAGCGGTCGGCGGTGAACTGGCGCGGGTCTCCGGGAAAACCCTGTGCCCCCTCCCGAGTCAGCCCCGGATCGATATGGTAACATCAACGCTGTTTCGGTCGCGAAGCCGGTTTGGGATCCGTCCCGTCGACTCGAAGAGGTGAGATCATGAGTGACGCACAGACCCCCTCCTCCTCTTCTCTGGAGAGACTGAAAACCCGATTGAATGTCCTCAGAGAGGGGATTCGGGAACTGGAGCAGGGCCTTCAAGACCTCGACTCCTCGTCCCGGGCGGCCGCTCCGCAAGCGGACACGAGTTCCCTCGACTCGGCCGCCGTCGCGCGGGCGGCGGATCGCCTGGGGCGTGGAGAAACCCAGGAAGAGATTCTCGAGGCGTTGCTCGACGAGTTGTCCGCCGCCGCCGACCGGGCGGTTCTCTTCCTGCGGGTCAACGGCGGCTACGTCGCCCACGGTGCCGTCGGATTCGAGGCCCCCGCCTGGGAGGGTCTCTCCATCGGTCAGGAGGGTCCGATAGCCGAGGCCGTTCAGTCGCGGGAGGTGGTCCAGATCCAGCCGGGTGGGGACCGACCGGAGTGGATCGACCGACTCGAGCCCGGCGGACCCGCGGCCGTGATTCCCCTCTTCTTCCAGGAGCGGGCGCCCCTGCTGCTCTACCTGGACTCGAGCGGACGCCTCGACCTGGGGACCGCCCAGGTTCTGGTGCAGCTGGCGAAACTGTTGCTGCAGAACCGCTACCTCCACTACCTGCTGGACCCGCTCGCCATCCGCAACTCCGCCGCGCTGGA
>CAYRCA010000224.1:0-6575 GCA_964422565.1 uncultured Acidobacteriota bacterium
ACGGCGCCGGTTGCCGCCCGGACCGACAGCAGCTGCGCGTAGTCGTCGACACGTGCCGTGCCCAGAGCCAGCAGCAAGAAGCAAGCCAGACCGCCCCGCAGGAACACCACCCGGCCGAATCGGTCGCTGAGGGGACCCATAATCAGGCTACAGGCGGCCGCGGACAGGGCGTAGATCGAGAAGATGCGTCCCAGTTCCGCCACCGTCCGGCCGAACTCGGCTCCGAGCCGGGGAATCAACGGGATCAGGAGCTGATTGTCCACCGAAGCGAGAAAAAGCACCCCGAAAAGGACGCCGATGGCCGCCGCCCCTTCTCTCGACTCAGGCCTCAGCAGGCGCACTCCGTTTCGCATATGAGACAACCGTCAATGGGGCCAAGGCCGATCTCGATTACAGCTCCCTTACCATGAGGAGCGCGTCCTCGACCGGATCCCGGTAATAATTCCTTCTTACGAGCAGCGTGCGGAACCGGTTCCGTCTATAAAAGGGGACGGCGGCATCGTCGCCGGCCCGGACCTCGAGGTAACAGACGAGGCAGCCTCGTCGTCGCCCCGCTGCGAAGCAGTCCTCCAGTAGGGCCCGTCCCACACCCTGTCGCCGATCCCCCCGGGCGACCGCGATCTTGAGCAACTCCAGATCGCCGGCCGCCGTGAGGGACAGGTGGAAACCCACCAGGCGTCCTCCCCGCCGGGCCACCGCCAACACCGCGTCGGAACGTCGAAGGAGGGCCTCGTAGTCCGACACCGGCCACGGACTCAACCCCGCCTCGTCGTTCAGCCGACGGATGCGCTTCAGGTCTCCGGTCGCGGCCGGGCACACTTCAACGGGTGGGTTCGGCGTCGGATGGGCGGACATAGGTTGCGGTCAATTGGGCGGCGTGAGACGTTTCACCGCGCACAAAGCGATGATAGGCCAGAAGACATAATTCATCCAGGATGCGGTTGTCGGATCGGATCAGCCGATCCGACGGCCGCGCGGCGGCCACCGTCGAGGCGTACATCCGGGCTCCGTCCCCCACGAACAGACAGGGCTCGGGGGGTAGTTGGCGCAGCCAGTCGGCCGGAGTCAACGCCTTGTCGCCCTGAATGGATTGAACCTCTCCCTCCCGGCTCTCGTAGAGTCCGCCGTAGATCTGCTGCCGTCGCGCGTCGACCATGGGGGCCACCCGGAACGACAGGTGGCGGAACCGATAGGCCAGGGCCTCCAGAGTCGCGACGGCGATGCCGGGTCGGTGCAAGCTCTGGCAAAAGGCTTTGACCGTGGCCAAGCCGATCCTCAGACCGGTGAAGGATCCGGGGCCGGAAGCGACCACAAAACAATCGATATCAAGGGGCTTCAGATCGAATCTCTCAAGTATTACTTCAATATTTTCGATGAGGCGCTCCGAATAGCGAAGAGGCGTCTTGGTCATGAGCGCGCCGACCACCTCGGCGTTTCGAGCCAAGGCCACGCCTCCGCTGTTGGTTGCCGTGTCGATCGCCAGAAAGAACATGCCGCCGCCGGTTGTTGGAAGATTACACCATAGCACTCCGGAGCGGGTGGCGGGAAGCGGCTCCGGCGGGAAAAGGGGGTCCGACCGCTCCGCCGCGGCTCGACATATCCGACGGCTCCGACCACGTCCGAGGAGAAAGCCCTTTTATCACCCGTTCCTGCTAAGGTATGGATCATGGAGAAGCCGACGCCCATGATGCGGCAGTACCACCAGATCAAGCTCCGGCACCCGGACGCGCTGGTGTTCTTCCGCCTGGGCGATTTCTACGAGATGTTCTTCGACGACGCCGTCGTCGGCAGCCGAGAGCTGGAAATAACCCTCACGTCGCGCAACAACGATCGCCAGGGAAACGCCATCCCCATGTGCGGAATCCCTCACCACGCGCTGCAGAATTACGTCCCCCGGCTCATCCGCAAGGGCTACAGGGTGGCCATCTGCGAGCAGGTCGAGGACCCCCGCCAGGCCAAGGGGGTCGTCCGTCGGGAGGTGACCCGGATCCTGACGCCGGGCACGGCGACCGGGGACGGCCTCATCGAGGCAAGGGAGAACAACTTTCTGGCCGGCCTGTGCGAGGCGGAGGGCATCCTGGGCGCCTCCTTTCTCGACGTCTCCACGGGGGAGTTCTGGGTGACGGAACACTCGGGGGAGGGCGCGCTGGAACGGCTGCGACAGGACCTGCTCCACTTTCAGCCTCGCGAGGTGGTGGTCCCCCAGTCGCTGGCCGAGTCCCTCCAGGCGAGAGTGGGCTCTGCCTTGTCCGCCCACGCGGTTCAGACTCCCCAGCCCGACTGGGTCTACAACTCGGACTACGCCCGCCGCACCCTGCGGGAGCATTTCCGGGTATCGAGCCTGGAGGGACTCGGCCTCAACGGCTCGATTCAGGCGATGGCGGCGGCGGGCAGCCTCCTCTACTACGTGAGGGAGACCCAGAAATCCACTCTGGGGCACATCACCGGACTCCGCCTCCTGGGGGACACCGGCTTCCTCAAAATGGACGATTCCACCGTCAAGAATCTCGAGCTGGTGGAGGGTCTGGACGGGAACCGTCGTTGGACTCTACTGTCGACCCTGGATTTGACCCGCACCGGAATGGGAGGACGGCTGCTGCGCCGCTGGATGCTGCGACCCAGCTTGGATCTGGCCGAGATAGGAGCGCGGCTGGACGCGGTGGAGGAACTCTCGGGGGAAGTCGTGGGGCTCGGCCGACTGACCAAGTCCCTGTCCGGCATTCACGACCTGGAGCGACTGCTGGCCCGGGTGACCATGGAGACCGCCAACCCCCGCGACCTTCTCGCCCTGTGCCAGTCCCTGAGGGCGCTGCCGGAGATCGAACGCCTGTTGTGCGACTACCGCGCATCGCTGCTGCGACCGGAAATCGACTCCCTGGAGGATGTCGTCGCTCTGATCGAAGGCGCCCTCAACGAGGAGGCGCCGGCCGCTGTCGGAGAGGGGCGGATCATCCGAAGCGGCTTCAACGCGGAACTGGACGGGCTTCGCGAAATCGCCACCTCGGGAAAGGACACCATTGCGCGGATGGAGGCCGAGGAGCGAAAGAGAACCGGAATTCCGTCGCTGAAAGTCCGCTACAACCGTGTCTTCGGCTACTTCATTGAGGTGACGAAGACGCACCTCCCGTCGGTTCCGGCCGACTACGTCCGGAAACAGACGCTGGCCGGTGCGGAACGCTATGTCACCCCGGAGCTCAAGGAGTACGAGGACAAGGTCTTGAGCGCCGAGGAGCGCATCGTCGAGTTGGAGAGGACCCTGTTCCTCGAGATTCGCTCCCGGGTGGCCCGCGAGGCGGAACGAATCCAGCGAGCCGCGCGGATCATCGCCCGGCTCGACGTTGTGGCGGCGTTCGCCGAGGCGGCCCGAAAGCACCGTTACGTCCGCCCCCGCCTCGACGACTCTCTGCGGCTGAAAATCACGGCTGGACGGCATCCGGTCCTGGAGCTGCGGGGGGACGAGCCCTTCGTTCCCAACGATCTCGCCTGCGATGCCGACGGCGACCAGATGCTGATCCTGACGGGACCGAACATGGGCGGCAAGTCGACCTACCTGCGGCAGAACGCGTTGCTGGTGATCATGGCCCAGATGGGCTCCTTCGTTCCCGCCGATTCGGCCGAGATCGGTTTGGTCGACCGCGTCTTCACGCGCGTGGGCGCCAGCGACAACCTGGCCCGAGGCCGGTCCACCTTCATGGTCGAGATGATCGAGACGGCCCGCATCCTCAATACGGCGACCCGCCGGAGCCTGATCCTGTTGGACGAGGTCGGCCGGGGAACGGCCACCTTCGACGGTTTGTCCATCGCCTGGTCGGTGGCCGAGTACCTGATGCGGGAGGAATCGCGGCGGGCCCGCACCCTGTTCGCCACCCACTACCAGGAACTGACGCGCCTCGAGGAGTTGTATGTGGGCGCGCGCAACTACTGCGTCACCGTGAGCGAGGGGGGGACCGGCATCATCTTTTACCACAAGGTCCTTCCCGGCACGGCCAACAAGAGCTACGGCATCGAGGTGGCCCGTCTGGCGGGGGTTCCCGCCCCGGTCCTGGAGCGCGCCCGGGAGATCCTGGGCCGCTTGGAGCGGAAGCAACTCAACCTCACCGGACGCCCCCGCGCCTCCACAATGAGTGCGGACGCCTTCGCCGACCTGCAGAAGGGGTTGTTCGAGGGGTAAGGGGCGAGGAGAGACTGCAGAGCGCACCCGAAGGGACGAAACGGGCAGTGAGCGGGCGGCAGGGTAGCAGGCGGGCAGCGGGCGGTTGTTGCCCGGGGCCTGCCGATCGCTGCCTGCGGGAGGCGGTGTCCTTGCCGGTCCGTGTCAGCCCGTGTCTGTCCATAGCTCCCCAAATTTCCGATCCGCGGGACCCGCGGGAATCAGATATCCGAGGCTTGGACGGTTCGGATCTCGTGGGCGGCCCTTTTCGCCGCCACCAAAATCAGCGTCCGGCCGAGAAGAATGGTGGGCGAGGCCAGGATCTTCCGAATCTCCCGATTGGCCGCGCGCTGGCGGGGGTCCCTCTCCTTGCGCATGGTACGGACGCTGTAGAGATGCACGAGAGGCTTCAGGAAATAGAGCGCCGCCGCGCCTCGACGGTACAAGTCGGTCGTCACCTGTTCGATCTTAAAACCCTGCGTGTGCAGCATATATCTGAGCTGATAATAGGTCACCGGGTTGATGTGATCGAACACCGGAACCAAGCTGAATTCGTTGATCGGCCTCGGCACGAGCGAGTAGAAGCCCGTCAGCAGATACTTCATCCTCGAGGCCAGGTTGAGGATATTCGGCGTGGAGAGCACCAGTCGGCCGCCCGGCCTGAGTACGCGCCGGCACTCGCGAACGAAGTGGAACTGATCCTGCAGATGCTCGACCCCCTCGACGCAGCTGATGTAGTCGAACCGCTCGTCCGGCAGGGGAAACCTGCGATTCAGGTCCATCTCGAGGCAGGGGATGGGGTCGACCTTGAAGAACTTCGGGTCGATCTCGCCGGCGGTTACTCTGTAGCCCAGTCGGTGCAGACGCCAGGCCAGGGCGCCTTCTCCGGCCGGAACCTCGAGAAGTTCCCCGCGCTTCGGAAACGAGCGGAAGACCTCCAGCACCTTGCGGTGGGTCTTCTCGTGGGCGATGATCTGGAGGTTTTCGTAAACTTGGGCTTCAACAACGGCGTCGCCGACCTTTTCGTTGGCTGACGGCATGGAGCCTCCGGAAATTCGTGATTGATACCAGACCCCCTCCAAGGTGTCAATCGCCGCGGTTTCGCGCCCGCGCCGTCTGCGCCGCCGTTCAACGCTCGGAATCGGCTCCCGTCGGCGGCGAGCCGATGGGAATCGGCGAGTGTTCGGAGACGGGATCGAACGATGAGCAGTTGGTCGGGAACGGGAAGCCTGTCGCCGCGAACGGCGGCGATCCTCTGTCTCGGATTGCTCCTGCTTCC
The DNA here is from genome assembly GCA_964422565.1 of uncultured Acidobacteriota bacterium. Classification (GTDB taxonomy): domain Bacteria; phylum Acidobacteriota; class UBA6911; order RPQK01; family JAPXNP01; genus CAYRCA01. The sequence goes on from CAYRCA010000224.1 coordinate 5,430, forward strand.
CCTGTTTGTCCGTCCCGCCGCGTCGTCGGTGTGGGACGCCAACGAGGCCTTTTACGTACAGACCCCGAGGGAGATGGTCGAGTCGGGAGACTGGCTGCGGCCGACCTTCAACGGGCAACCGCGTCTGAACAAACCACCCCTTTCCTACTGGCTCGTCGCGGTTCCCTATCGACTCTTCGGTGTGAATCTCGTCTGGGAGCGGCTGGTCATGGCCCTGGCGGGAATGGGGTCGGTGCTGCTGGTTTACGTCTTGGGACGGCAGCTGCTCGATCCTTCCTCCGCGCTGGTCGGAGCCGCTCTTTTCGCCACCACCTTTCGCTTCCTCATCGTCTCCAGGCGCCTGCTGATCGACGCCCTTCTTCTGTTCCTGATCCTCGCCGCGACGGCGGCGTTCATCCACTGGTTGAGGAACGGACGCAGAGCACCTTTCCTGCTCATGTGTCTCGGTCTCGGACTGGGGTTCCTGGCCAAGGGGCCGGTGGCTTGGCTTCCTCTCCCGTTGTTCGCCTTTTACCTGCTTCGGGAGCGAAGACTGGATCGACTCCGCAGGGCTCCCTGGATCCTGGGCGGCCTGATTCTTGCCGCCGTTTCCGGATCCTGGTTCGTCCTGTTGGGCCTGTCTCACGGCTGGGAGGTCGTCTCCGCCTTTCTTCTCGAGGAAAACGTGGGGCGTTATCTCGGCACGGATTTCGGTCCCCGTCGGGGACCCTTTTACTACTTCGGCGTCCTGCTGGGGGATTTCTTCCCCTGGTCGATCCTCCTTCCGGCCGCTCTCTGGATCGCCTTCCGCCGGTCCGCCCCGGAACGGTCGGCGGCAATCTTTCTGGCCGCTTGGATCGTGCTCTACCTCGGTGTGTTCAGCCTGTCGTACAACAAACAGGAGTACTACATTCTGCCGCTGTACCCCGCCGCCGCCCTTCTGATCGCCGGATACGGACCGGGCGCCGCCGGACGCGACTTCGCAAACCTGTCCGCCCGAGCGGCCGGCGTTCTTCTGGTCGTTGCGGGCGCGGTATTCGTTCCGGTGGGGCTGAGCCTCTTCCCTTCCTCCCGGTGGGTCGTTCCTCTCGCTCTGTTCCTCGCGGCGGCGGGAGTGTTCCTGTGGAGGGTGCGGATCCTTCCGGCGGCCCTGCTGTTGAGCGGATT
>CAYRCA010000224.1:6585-7076 GCA_964422565.1 uncultured Acidobacteriota bacterium
CTATGCCGCCGCGTGTTTCTTCCTGGCGCCGGCTCTCGAGCAGTACCGACCGGTTTTCCCGCTGGTCGAGTCGCTGAGGCGCCTGTCCGATGCCGCGGACATTGGCGAGTTTCGCGTCGGTTACTATCGGTTCACGGCACCCAGCCTTCGGTTCTACCTGGATCGCGACATCCTCGAGAGCTATGATCCCGACGAGGCGGCTGCGTTCCTTCGGAGCGGACAACCGGCGTTTCTCCTGACGGACGAGCCCGGACTTACGGAGCTTCGGACGCGCGTGCCGGACATGGAGGTTCTCGATCGACATCCGCGTTTGCGAACCACGCTGCGGAGCCTGATTCGCCCGGGGCCCAATACCGAGCACCCTCCCGAGCATCGTTGGACGTCGAGCGTCTACTTGGTGGGAGCGTTCGTTCCGGGCCCGAACCGGCGGTAACCCTGGCGATAACCCCACCGGCTGCACCGGCGCGTGACCTGTCCCTGCCTCCCCCATC
>CAYRCA010000225.1:0-7048 GCA_964422565.1 uncultured Acidobacteriota bacterium
GGAGATGCTCGTCGAGGAGTTTCTCAAACCCCTCGGCGTGACCCAGACGGCCTTCGCGGCGCGCCTCGGGGTCTCCTTTCCCCGGCTGAACGAGATCGTCAACGCAAAGCGCGGCGTCACCCCCGACACCGCGCTGCGGCTCGCCCGGGTGACCGGCATGAGCGCGGATTTCTGGCTGGGGTTGCAGCAGGACTGGGACCTCTGGCACGCGCTCCGGTCGGACAATGCCGCCGAGATCGAGCAATTGGAACCGCTGCCGCGCGCCGGGTGAGGCGTGTCGATCATCATGCGATCCGCTTCGAGAGTCGAAGATCGGCCGGTGATCAAGGGAACCCGTGTTTCCGTCGCGTTCGTGACCGAGCTGCTCGGGCGAGGGTGGAGCGTGGATAAGGTCTTACGGGAATACGACCACTTCACCCGCGAGGATATTCAGGCGTGCCTGGCGTACGCCGGCGAGATCCTCAAGTCCGAGCGGATCTACCCCGTGGCGAGATGAGGGGCCCCGGAGCGCATTATTGCAGACGAGAACATAGCCGCCGGCGGCGTCGTGGAATTGCGGGGTGCCGGACACGACGTCCTGTCGGTGAAGGAGTCCATGCCGCGAATTGAGCGGACGACGGAAGAACCCCTCCCCGACGATCGCCGCGCCCACGGCCGCCCTCCCCCATTCTCAGGCGGTGAACCTCAGGCGGGCTCCGGACTATTCCGGTTGTCCCCCTGCCGCCGGGCCGGCGGCGGTACGTCCTCATCCCGGCGCCCACCTCATGGGTCGGGTGGAGCCCGAGTTCTCGACAGGGAAAAACGAAACGGGGTGACCGTCAAACCTCCCCGGAACCAGCACGGGTCAGACTGACTGCCTTTCCCGGGATAGAAACGCTGACGCTACTTCACTTCGTCCGCCGGTAACGCGCCTGCATGAATGGATGCCATTCGCCGTCTTCGCCCAGCATCTTCGCGGTCAACAACCGATGGTCGTCGTCTTCGAACTCAATGATATCCCGGTACTTCGCCATTCCGCCCCCGGGCTTCATGCTCGGGCCCTCGGCGTTCAGGGTCAACACTTTCTCGGCGGCGTCCAACTCGCCGTCGTACACCCAAAGGTAGGACATCATCGACGCGACAAAGGTGCCGACAAACCGCTTCTTGTCGGGATCGTAACCCAGGGTCATCATGGTGACGGCTTCGCCGCCGTCGGGCATGGGGCCCCGTCCCTCGGCCAGGACCCAAAGACCGCCGAGCGACCGGACGCTCTCGCTTCCGGCGAACTTATCGGGCGTCTCGCCGGGGGCGTCCATCTCGTACGTCCAGTCGCCAATCATTTTCTCAAGCCACTTGTGTTCCTTGGATGGTTTGCTCTGCATCGCCTTGGTCTCCTTCGCCCGACCGTTGCAGCCGGAACCGGAAGGCGCCGGGAGCGCGGTGAGGCCGGACATTGTGTCGCCGATCGATCCACAACGGCGGGATCCTTGTGGACCCATGCTGCCACAAGATGGCGGTTGCGGACAACGGGGGGACCGATCCGTTTATTCCGGCAACCCCGGCGGCGCGACCCCGGAGCCTTCCAAACCAAACGGCCTCGCCTTCAACCGGTTCGGCAATTGGAGGACCACGGCAGCCCCTCTACCGGCGATGCCGTCGATGAAGGACACCTCCTCCGGCGCCAGCCGGACGCCATACCCTGTTCCGCGCAGAGTCGTCGGACCTCCCGGTCCCAGCCGCGGTTTGCGAAGCACCGGTTCTGAACGACCATGGGCTTCACGGCGGCCCTTTCCACCAAAGTCGAGAGTTGCCGCGCATTCATTGTCTCGGTTGGAAGACCTGGCCGGTTATCGCGATGGCGATCCGCTGTCGGTCCGGTTGCGTTCGACCACCCGCGGCGGCTTGCCCTTCGCCCTGCGGCCGTATCAGCGGCAGGCCGCGGCCGTGTTTCACGCCGGCGGATCGGAGCGCGGCGGGTCGGGCGTGATCGTGTTGCCCTGCGGGGCGGGCAAGACGATGGTGGGCATGGCTTGCATGGCGGCCACCAGCTCGTCGACCCTGGTGCTGACGACCAACGTCACCGCAACGCGACAGTGGATCGCCGAACTGCTGGACAAGACTTCGTTGCGGGAGGACCAGGTTGGCGAGTACAACGGGTCCGTCAAGACCGTGCGGCCCGTCACGGTGGCCACGTATCAGATCCTGACTTATCGCCCCGCGCGGGACGCCGAGTTCGTGCACCTGGGCTTGTTGTTCCTGTGCGAGCAGGGCTACACCTACGAAATCCTCGACCCGCCCGACGGTTGTTGACAGGGCTTCGCGCTCCATGTCTTTTTGCGTTCCCGAGGGGCGGCTGAGGTAAACTGCGGGCGTGGGTCCTGGTCCGGATCTTGTCGACAATCACTCTCCACCCGAGAGGAAGATCGCGCTGTTCCGCTCGCTCTTCAGAGGGCGCGACGACGTCTATCCGATCCGCTTCGAGAGTCGAAGATCGGGCAAAGCGGGCTACATGCCGGCCTGCGGAAACGAGTGGGTCCGAGGCGTCTGCGAGAAACCAAAGGTCAAGTGCGGCCGGTGTCCGAATCGGCGCTTCCTGGCCGTTACCGACGACGTGATCCGTTTTCACCTGGAAGGTGGGGACGACCGGGGGCGCGAGTTCGTCGTCGGCGTCTACCCGATGCTTCAGGACGAGACCAGCCGGTTCCTCGTCGTTGATTTCGACAAGGCCGCCTGGCGGGAAGACACCCTCGCCTTCCTCGAAACCTGCCGACGGATGAACCTTCCCGCCGCCCTGGAACGGTCCCGCTCGGGGAACGGCGCTCACGTTTGGCTGTTTTTCGAAGAACCCATTCCGGCCGGCCTCGCCCGAAGGCTGGCCTCACACGTCCTGACGGAAACGATGGAGCGGCGGCCCGACCTCGGGCTGGACTCCTACGATCGCTTGATTCCCAACCAGGACACCCTGCCCAAAGGGGGATTGGGCGCCCTGATCGCCCTGCCGCTTCAGAAGAAACCGCGCGAGAATGGTTGCACGGTCTTCCTCGACGAGAACCTGATCCCTTACCCCGACCAGTGGGCGTACCTGGCAAGGATCCGGAGACTGCCTCGCGCCGAGGTGGAAGCGACCGTTCAAGTTGCGGAGACCAAAGGAAGAGTGGTCGGGATTCCAATCGGCCCCGACGACGACGACTCCACCCCTTGGACGAGGACGCCGTCCGGACGCCGGGTCGACCCTCCCATCGGGGAGCCACTCCCGGAGGAACTCGAGATTGTCCTGAGTAACGAAGTCTACCTCGATAAGGAAGGTTTGCCGCCCGCTCTGCGCAACCGTTTGATCCGCCTGGCGGCCTTCCAGAATCCGGAGTTCCATCGCGCCCAAGCGATGCGGCTACCGACCTACGACAAGCCGCGCATTGTCGCGTGTGCCCGGGAGTATGGGCGCCACATCGGACTTCCGAGAGGTTGTCTGCCGGAGGTCCTCGATCTCCTTGCCGAGATGAGGATCGAGGCGCACGTCCGGGACGAGCGGTTTGCCGGCCAACCCCTCGACGCCGCCTTCCTTGGCCGGTTGCGACCTCAACAGCTGCCGGCGGCTCAGGCCCTTCTGGAATCCGACACCGGGGTTCTCGCGGCAACCACGGCATTCGGGAAAACCGTGATCGCGGCCTGGCTGATCGCTCGGCGGCGCACCAACACTCTGGTGATCGTCCATCGAAAGCAACTGCTGGAGCAATGGGTTGAGAGGCTGGCCAGCTTCCTGCATCTCCCGGATTCCACCATCGGCGTTATCGGAGGGGGACGCAAGGCACCAACCGGGGGCTTGGATGTCGCGGTCATTCAGAGCCTGGTCCGAAAAGGCGTCGTCGACGACGACGTCGCGCGCTACGACCAGCTGATCGTGGACGAGTGCCATCACATACCCGCCTACAGCTTCGAGCAGGTTGCGCGGAAGTCGAAAGCGAAATTTGTGGTCGGGTTGTCGGCGACGCCCGTCCGAAAGGACGGCCACCATCCCATCATCTTCATGCAGTGCGGCCCGGTTCGATACCGCGTCGATGCCCGGAAACAGGCGGCCGAACGTCCTTTCGAGCACCTGGTGATCGTACGCCCCACCGACTTCCAGCCGATTCGGAGTCCGGATCCCGATGTTCGGCTCCAGTTTCAAGACCTCTGCAACGAGCTGGTGACCGACGAAAAGAGGAACCGGCTGATCTGCGAGGAAGTTGTCGGAACAGTCGGCGAGGGCCGCTCGCCTATTGTGTTGACCGAGCGCAAAGACCACCTGGACGCTCTCGCCTCGCTCCTCTCCGACCGCGTTCGTCATCCGATCGTCCTGAAAGGTGGGATGGGACGCGGGGCGCTTCGCGAAGCCCGGGCGCGATTGTCCGCAATGCCACCCGGTGAGGGACGCGTTCTCCTGGCGACCGGAAGCTACATCGGAGAAGGTTTCGATGATGCGCGGCTGGACACCCTGTTTCTGACGCTTCCCATCTCCTGGCGAGGAACCGTCGCCCAGTATCTCGGGCGGTTGCACCGGTTGCACGACGGGAAGCGGGAGGTTCGCGTCTACGACTACGCCGACCTGAATGTGCCCATGCTCGAGAGGATGTTCGATCGACGCTGCCGGGGCTATGAGGCCGCCGGGTACAAGATTCTCTTGCCCGCCAGCGCCGTCCCGGGGTGGCCGGCCGGGGTGCCGCTGCCGATCGAGCCGCGTTGGAAGAGAGAGTACGCGGCCAGCATACGGCGTCTGGTCAGGGACGGAGTGGACGCGCCGCTTGCGGATCTCTTCGCGCGTGCGACGGGGTTGGAGTCGCGGCCCCGGAGAAACGGGTCCGCGCGTAGCGCGAGCGAAGAGTTCCTGTATCGCCGACTGGAAACCTTGCCGGAGACGAAAGGACGATTTCAGCTCAACGCCATGTTATCGATTCCTTTTGACGGCCGGGGAACGATGGAGGTCGACTTCCTTTGCCGAGAGGCCGCGTTGGTCCTGGAGATCGACGGCGACCAGCATTTCGACGATGCCGAGGCGTATCGCCGGGACCGCCGTAAGGACTATCTTCTTCAGGAGAACGGGTACTTGGTGCTCCGCTTTCTTGCGGGAGATCTTGGAAAGCGACTCGACGACGTCATCGACGCGATCCTTCGCGCTTTGGCGCACCGGTCCAATGCAACGCAAGGATGCAAGGACGCGAAGACACAAAGGTGATCGGGGCGCTGCGGCTTCGCGGCTCGGCGTTGAATCCCGTTCGCGGGGCCAGAACCGCGTGAGGCGCCTTCTTCATGTTCGCCCAGCTCTTCGGCGCCCTGCGCTGTATTCAGCGAATCCTGCCGCAAACGCGTGCCCGTCGACGTGGATGCATCTGATGGATCCGGGGACATTCCGCGAAGGAATGGGCCGCAACGACCAACTGCAAGGCACCGGCCTTCGCACGTGCGAGCCGGGGCAGGGCTTGCGTTTGCCGCGGATGGTGTCGCACCGGCGCCGTAACCGGGACCGAATTGCTGTGGTAGGGGTGACCCAAGTCCGTGGACACGCTATCCTTGGGCTCGTGGACCGGGACGAAGTCATTCGCCTGCTGCGGGCCCTTGAGGCGTCCGGCTTGGAGTATGTGCTCATTGGTGCCGCCGCCATGGGATTTCATGGAATTGTACGGGCCACCGAGGATCTGGATTTGCTTATCCGGGCCACGCCGGAGAACGTCGAACGGCTCCGCGCCGCGTTGCGGGAGGCCTACGAAGGCGATCCCCACATTGAGGAAATCTCATCCGCCGATCTACTGGGGGAATACCCGGCCGTCCGTTACTATCCGCCCACGGGCGATCAATACGTCGGCGTGCTCACGCGCCTGGGTGAGGCCGCCGGGTTTGAAACCGTCGACGCGGAGATCAAGGAGTTCGAGGGCACACGAGTGAGGGTCGCGACCCCGGCGGCGCTCTATCGTCTGAAAAGGGGCACGGTCCGGGCCATCGACCGCCAGGACGCGGGATCGTTGCGCGAACGTTTTGGCCTGGAGGACGAGAGCTGACATGCGGGTACAAAAGTTCCGATCGATCGAGGACATGAATTGTGCGCCCGTGCTCCGATTTCGGTCCTCCGACTTCGACCGTTTCCTCCGGCACTGCGCGCGGTACCGGATGATCGCGCCAAAGGTTTATCCGCGTGGCGTCTTCAAGTTCCGCACACTGGAAGAAGCGCGGAAGGCTTGCGACAACCGCTGACAGCACAGCAGGTGATTCTTTCTCTTCTAATGGAGGAGGTCGGACTAAGCCGGCCCCGGCCACTCCAGCACCTCTTGGTCGAAGGTCGCGGCGCCCACCGACACCGGTTCGTCCAGGATCTCCAAGGGCCTTCCCGCACCGTCCGCAAACCGGCCGCAGCGAGTCTCCGATCCATCGAACTCTGTTCTTGGCGCCGCAGTTCCGACAGCGGGTCAACAGCGGGTCAGCAGGAGCGCCTCCTTTTCCGCGAGCTGAATCGCAAGCTTCGGGCGGCCGCCTACGAGGTCACGGTACGATTCACGGACGAGGCGTGACCGGCGCCTCCACGGGTCGGAGACAGGGGAGCAAGCGCGAAGGTTGCCGCGAGGCGGCCGGTAGCCCAGGGGGACCTGCAACATCCGCTCTTTCAGGGGCCGACGACCCCGATCGTCCGGAAAAGCCGCTCAGCGCTTCAGCCTCCGAGCGCCACGGCAAGCTGAGCCCAAAAGCTCCTTAGCCCGAGGGCTCCGCGTCGTCGACCCGTCGAGCCGCCAGCCACGCAGGAAGGGGATAGCACGCCGAGGCGCAATCCCACCACCGTCTCGATGCTTATCTTCTCTGCCTGCCGGCCCGGAGTCTACCTTCGCGCGCCAGCCGATCGCGCCGCGGCAAGGGTCCCACTTCGAATCGGTCGCTCGCGTCAACGAGACGTCACCTCCGAGGGCGATTTGAGGGACCAAAATTCGGTCCAGAATCCGGTATACGGGATGTTGGGAACTGTCCCTCGTACACCCCTTGTACACCCTCGCCGAGCGCCGGCGGGACCGCTGGGAGACAACCTCGGCGGTCTGGCTGTAAACTGGTGAGA
>CAYRCA010000226.1:0-7042 GCA_964422565.1 uncultured Acidobacteriota bacterium
ACCGAGTTTACCCCCCAGGGGTACCGGTTCGGCGCGGAGTAGCTGCTGGACGGCGTCTACCTGACGCCGACCTACGGCAACACGCTCATGGGTTTGGCGCCGTCGAAGCCGTTCGATCCCGCCGACCGGTATAAGATCACCTACCACGCCACGCAACCGCGGGCGGTTCTGCAGGTTGTGGACTTCGACGATCCCGACAAGCTTGTCGACTACGGCGAAACCGGACGGGTCATGCTGACGACTTTGTCGAGGGAGTTCTTCATGCCCCGCTTTCTCGAGCGGGACGAGGGGGAGCGGGAGCCGTCCTGCGAGGCCTATCCCTGGGACGGCGTGAGCGGCGTCCGGCCCTATCGGGCGATGGCCGCCACGACCACGGTGGGGGTGTACTGAATGGCCGCGGGCGGGCCCGCCCGCGGCGGTGAGCCGGGTGTTTCGGGTTTCGAGTTAGTAGTTGTGTCAAGGGATTTTGCGAAGCCCCGAAAGTCACCGGTCGCCGAGGCCGACAAACGTTGGGACCTCCGATGACGAATCCGCGGGACCCGTCCCCGTCCGACGGAGGTCCCGCTCCCCGGTTGGCTCTACTGGGATGGCGCGGCCCGCGCGATCCTTCAATCAGCGATCCGGACGCCCGGCTTCCAGCCTGACGCCGTGGGCTTTTCCGTAACGGTCGACGTCGACGTTGGGTGCCGAAACCGCGCGACAGCAGTTGGGGGCCTGTTGCCTCGACAGGTGTGGATGCCTGTGGTCCCATCCTCCGGACGGGCGATCGCGGGTTCCCGGGGCCGGAGCGGTCCTTACCTTAGCCTTGACAAGTAAGGAGACGGTGCTTCAGAATCGATGTCGGTGAAGAAACTGAAGATGACGACGAAGCGCCAGGTCACTTTTCCCGTCGAGGTATGCGAATCCCTCGGGCTGGCGCCCGGAGACGAGCTGGTGCTTGATGCGCACGTGTGTCGGGGTGATCGGGTCTGGATCCTTCGGCCCGCCAAATCGCCGAACCGGGATTGGATGTACGCGCTTCGCCGATATGCGCAGGGCCGGGAGCATTCGCTGGAGGCGGTCCGGCGTAGCATAGCCGCCCGGAAACCCGGGCCGCCCGAGGACCGTGGGGGCGAATCGTGAGGGGGCGCGGGCCGGGTCTGGACACGAGCGTGGTGCTGAGGCTGTTGACCGGAGAACCGAAGGAGCAGGCCCGCGCCGCCTCGGTCTACTTCGAAGGAAAGGTTTCGAGGGGCAGCCTGCCTTGTGTCTCCGACCAGGTGATCGCCGAGGCGTACTTTGCGCTTCATTACCACTACGAGGTTCCCAAGTCGCGAGCGCTGGCGACCTTGGGGGCTTTTGTTGCGGGCGGAGAGGTGGTTTGTCTCGGCGTCTGTGGAAGGATTTTGAGGCGTCGGAATCTCGCGCGGGCCAAGCCCGGTTTTGTCGACCGCGTGATCCACGCCCAGTATCTTGACGCCGGCGCCGACGGGATGGCCACGTTCGAGAAGGCCTCGGCCAAGCTTCCCGGGGTCGTGCTGCTTCATAAGTGAGACCTGGAGAATCCGGCCCCCGGGGGCGAAAGCCAAGCGACCAGCGGATCGTTCCGAAACCATGACGGTTTCCAGCTGCCTGTAGGACGGGTGAGACGAAATACCCCCACCGCATCGTCATAGAAGTCGAAGAAGTGGAACCTCACGTCGTCGGGCCGATAATTTCGAGATCGATCAGTTGCCGCGGCGTGCCGTCAAGATCGAGAACCAGCTCTGCCGTCGGGAGAAGTTCGAAACTCCCTCGACGCCAACACGGGTCGTTCTCGATCGGCCTCTCGGGTAATATGATCGGGAATTCTCGTTTGTGTCCTCCGGCGTGAACGACGAAGGAGGTCGCATCGAATCGAACGACGAGGTGATCCGGTGATGCATTTTCCCGTACTGCGTTGGGGGGAACCGTACAAGAGCCTGGATGTGGACCGAGTGGTGCACTTCGACAGCGGTGAGCCGCTGGCGGAGGTGAGCCTGGCCAACGCCGGACTTGTGGCCCGCGACATGCGGCGAGCCCGGCGGGCGCGGGATGTTTTGCGCGAGATTCCCTGCCGCGAGCTAATTGGAATGCTCCAGAACGCGGCCCGACTTTTCATGGAGGGAGAACTGCCGGCCGGAGACGGAACCCAGAGCCCCGATCGGTTCATCAAGTGTCAGTCGGCCACGACGGGTCTGCCGGAGCACATGTGCCGGGCGAACATGGAGAAATTGCGCCATGTGCTGACCCATCTGGATCGGATTCTCGCCTCCCTCACCCGGGAACTGGATTTGGAGATTCTCACTCGGGGCTTCGGCGACGAGAGCGGTGTCATGCGGAGTTATCAAGCGGCCGGTCCGGTGCTGGGCATGGTGCTTCCCTCCAACTCGCCCGGAGTGCACGGGCTGTGGCTTCCGGTGATCGCCCTGCAGGTGGGTCTGGTCCTCAAGCCCGGCCCGCAGGAGCCCTGGACCCCTTTCAGGATGGCGGAGGCCTTCGCCCAATCCGGAATCCCGCGAGACGCGATGGCTCTTTATCCGGGCGGCGCCGACATCGGAGCGGCGGTGCTGGAGCATTGTCCGAGGAGCCTGATCTTCGGGGGGACGGCGACTGTCGAGCAGTACGCGGGCAACCCGCGGGTCCAGGTCCACGGTCCCGGCTTTAGTAAGATTCTCATCGGAGACGACCAGGTGGACCGCTGGGAACAGCATCTGGATCTTATGGTCGAGAGCGTTTTGTCAAACAGCGGCCGTAGCTGTATCAACTGCTCCGGCGTCTGGGCCTCCCGGCATACCCGCGAGATCGCCGAGGCGTTGGCCGAGCGTTTGGGCCCGATCGAACCGTCCCCGCCGGACGACCCCGATGGGGCGCTCGCCGCATTCACCGTGCCTCCGCAGGCCGAGGCCATCAACGACAGCATCGAACAAGGGCTGCGGGAGGCGGGGGTAGAGGACGTCACGGCCCGGCATCGCCGGGGAGACCGCCTGGTCGCCCGGGAGCGATGCGCCTACATGCGCCCGGCGGTGGTTTGGTGCGACTCTCCCGAGAAGACTCTGGCCCGCGGCGAATTCATGTTCCCCTTCGTCAGCGTCGTCCGATGTCCGCAAGAGCGGATGGTCGACCAGGTGGGACCCACTCTCGTGGCCACGGGCATCTCACAGGATGAGGGGTTCAGGCGGGATCTGCTCGATTCGTCGCACATCGATCGGCTGAATCTGGGGCCGATTCCCACGACGAGGCTCAACTGGCTGCAGCCGCACGAGGGGAATCTGGTGGACTTTCTTTTTCGGGCCCGGGCTTTCCAATTGTCCGAATGACGGCGTATTCTTCGGGCAGCATCAAAACGCGGCGAGGGTGCTGTGCGGGCGGAAGCGGCAATCATATCTTGCGCAAGCCGGCGTTCCCGCGAAAACAGGTCGCGGGCACGCTCCCCCGGAACCTGGAACCGGAACTCACTGCTTCTCGATTCGGCCGAACAACTGGCCCCCGGCCTCCTCTCCGGCCCACCACGTGCCCGCGTAGTGATCCCGGTAGACGAGCACGCGGGCGGTAAAGGTTCCAAGCCCGGGCAGTGACAGGTCGGTGAGCGTGATCACGGGGGTGTCGCCCGCCCACTTGACCTGCAGCGGAAGCGGCACGGTCAGGTCCCTTTCACCATACTGAATCCGGGCCTGGAAGAGCCAGGTATCCCCCTGAACGCGGCTGACGCTCTGGATCGTGTAGCGCTCCTCGGACAGTTCCCCGTTTCCGGTGGTGAAGTATCCGGCCAGGGTGGCGCCGGACATGGTTTCCTCGAACTTCCGGAACAAGACCTCCTCCTCGAGATCCGGGTCCTCCGCTGCGGCGCAACCCCACAGGGGAAGCGTCACGAGAGTCAACAGAGGGAGGCTTCGAAGGGTTCGTCTTCCTATCGTCATGACGGGTTTCTCCAGTCCAGGGACGGTCTCGACCGCCGTCGGGCGGGGTTCCGGCACCGGCCCACCTCGCCGCGATCCGTTGAATCGATTGTACTACCGCCGGCGTGCCGAGTCCTCGCCACGAGCGCGAATTCCACGAATGAAGCTGCGGATGGATGCGGATCTGAGAGCGAAGCCCGCCTGTGGCTCAAGGCTCGCGGATCCGTCTCCACCAGCTGCGGAAAACTGCTGCCCGGAGCGTCTCTCGGCGCATCCGACGTCCACCCTAGGCGCGGCCGGTCCCGGCCCGCCCCATCCGCGCCGCCTCGTAGACCCGCGTAAAACCGTCGACGTCGATGGGGCGGGGATTGAAGCGTGCGGTCCACTCCTGGGCGGCTGCCTCCGCAAGAGCGGGAATCCGACTCCCGCTGACGCCGCAGTCCTCCAGCGAGGTCGGGAAATCGGCCAGATCCAGGATCTCGTCGAGACGGAGGATCAGCTTCTCGACCGCTGCGGCGGGGCTCTCCCCGGGGCCCGCCAGTCCCGCCGCCCGGGCAAGAGCGAAGTAGTCGGCGAGCGCCCCGGGATCCTCGGCGTTGTAGCGGACGATCCAGGGGAGCATCATCCCTACCGCCTGGCCGTGGGCGAGGCCGCATCGGGCCGTCAGCGGATTGGCGGCGGAATGAGCGGCGCCGAGCATGCTGTTTTCGATCGCCGTTCCGGCCAGGGCGGCCGCCAGCAGCATCATGCCTCTGGCCTCCAGGTCGTCCGGCCGGCGCAGGACTCGGGGGAGCGCCTCGGCGGCCAGTTGGAAGGCCCTATGGGAGAACGTCAGGGAGAAGGCGGTCCGCTTTCGAGTCACCGCCGTCTCGACCGAGTGCGCGACCGTGTCGATGCCCGCGCAGGCTGTCACCCGGGGCGGTTGGGTCAGGGTCAGGACCGGGTCGAGGACGGCGATCCGGGGGGCAGCGCCCGGATCTCCACAGGCCATTTTTCGATGAGTACTTTCGTCGCTGATCAGGGCGAAGGACTGGACCTCGCTTCCGGTTCCGGCGGTTGTCGGAATGGCGACAAGGGGCTTAAGGGGCCGTGCGGCCTTCCCGACCCCCCAGTAGTCCCTCATCCGGCCCCCGTTCGTGAGCAGGAAATTGCAGCCCTTCGCCGCGTCGATCGGGCTGCCGCCTCCCAGGGCCACGATGACGTCGATAGCCCGCCCCTCGGCCGAGGCGAGGCATTCCCGGACACAGCGGGTCGAGGGATTCTCCTCAACATCATCGAACACCGCGACTTCAAAGCCGCCGTCCTCAAGCATCCGTCGCAGTCGGGCGGTATGGCCCGCGCGAACGATGCCGGGATCCGTCACCAGAAGAAGCGACTTCGCCTCGAGCCCAAGAAGCAGGCCCGGAACGCGATCCAGCGTGCCCGGTCCGTATACCAGCTCTGTCCGAGGGCGGTGTTCAAACTCGGTTAGCATCGATCCCCGCTGCAGCTCCATTGGGTCCTTTCGTTAGTTGGTTCCGGTCATTCTGTGGGCGGAAACATTCGCGTCCGCCGAAAGATCCGTACGATGCCGCCGGGAGAGAAAGAAGGCGGCTACGGTCTCCTCGGAGGGTGGCCTGGTGACGAGAGACACCAGAACGATCGTCGCCGCCGACGCCGCGAAGATGACGGCCACCGGTGCCAGTCCACCCACCAGCACCTCCTCCCGGCCAAAATCTCCGACGGCGAAGAGCAGCAGCCAAGTCGCGGCAGTGACCAGCACGCAGGCGACGGCGCCGGCCTTCGTCGTTCTCCGCCAGTACAGCGAGCCGACCACCAATGGAAACAGGCCGGCGAATCCCGCGAAACACCAGACGCCCAGACCGAACACCGCCCGGGGTTCGGCAAGCGAGAACAGATAGGTGACCACGACGATCGTGGCGGTGAAGCAGCGCCCCAGCCAGGTTCTCTGTCGATCCGAGACGCGTCGCGCGCCGAAGCGGTGAATCACGATGTCGTGAGTGAACATGGTTCCCAGACAGACGAACTGAGAATCCAGCGACGACATGATGGCGGCCAGAATACCCGCCGTCAGAAGGCCGCTCAGAAACGGGGATTCGATCAGGGCGACCATGCTTCCCAGGACGGCGTTGGGGGTGACGTCCAAACCGAGTCCCGCCGCCCAGACGCCGATAAGAATGCACGGCACCCAGACGACCATGATGAAGAGTGGCTGGGCAACGACCGACAAACGAAAGGTCCGGGCGCTCCGCGCCGTCAGCCAGTGTTGAAAGACATGGGGAAACATCCCCACCGAAATGGGGATGAGAAAGTAGGTCATGAACTGAAGGTGGCCGTACTGTCCCTCCCGCACCAGTAGGTGGGGCGCCCGCTCGGCCACCGCCGCCGCGGCGTCCCGCAGCCCGCCGAGCTGTCCGGCGATCAGATGGAACGCCACGAGGCCGGTGAGCATGAACACCAGGGTCTGAAAGGTGTTGGCCCAGATCGCCCCTCGAAACCCTCCAAAGAAGACGTAGGAAAGGACGATCGCGCAGATGACGAGCCCCGTCAGCGAACCGGGAACGGCACCCTCAGTCGAGGGAAAGGTCGAAGGGAACATCCCCGAGGTCAGGCCCGCGACAACGGCCCCCGCACCCAGAATACCGATGAGAAGATAGGGAATCACCAGCCCGACCAGGATCGGGAAAAGCAGATAACCGAGCCGGTCGCTTTCGAAACGGGCGCGAAAATATTGGATTTGAGTGAAAAGGTTGTGCCGCCTCCCGACGGCCCACAAGCGGACTCCGACGAAAAAGAAGACCGCCGAATGCACCAGGCCGGACCAGGAGGCCATGAGGCCGTAGACGCCGATCCCCCTCTCGAAGGCCTCCCCGGTGCTCCCGACCAGGGCGAAGGCAGTCATGGTCGTCCCGAAAACCGACATGGCCAAGAGGAAGGGGCCGATGGATCGACTGGCGACGAAGTAGTCCTGGCTGGTGCCGCTGAAGAAGCGGCTGGCCGCGAAACCGAGCGCAACCAAAAGGACGAGGTAGCCGGCGATCACGAAGAGCGGATTCATCGGCGAGCGCTCCGCTCGTCGGTCGGTGGACTCCCGGTGGCCCATTCCTCGAGTTCTTCCGGCCAGGCCCAGCGGAGGGCGGCCAGCC
>CAYRCA010000227.1:0-7034 GCA_964422565.1 uncultured Acidobacteriota bacterium
TCTGGCTGATCATCATCATCGCCCTCTGCTTCCTGGCCGGTCGGTACGGTCACGAGTGGAAGGTATGGAGAGGGGGGCACCGGCAGCCGCGTGGGGACCCGGGGAAGCGCTCGTGAGCTCGCGCGCGCCTTCCAGCCGCCACGCGGAAGCAAAGCAAGGCTCCGGCCGGGAGGCTGACGTTCGGATCGAACGCGCAGCGCCATCCTCAAGAGTCGAGGGCCGGTGGAAGGGCGCAACTGATAGGGATCTCCATTTCCACCCTAATAAGGCTAATCCAGAGACAGAGCAACTCCCAAAGAACCCAAAGGCGGTCCAATGAGACCTCGCAAGGTCAAACCAAGATCCGCCGGGGGAGCAAAGCCTTCCCACTGCGCAACCGTCTTCCCTTCCGGCGAAAGAATTACCATCATAGGAAAAGATCTGATTCCTCTGTCTATGCCGGCAACCGATCGGATGTCGCCCAGGTTCCAGTCGTAGACCAAGTCGGCGGGTGCCTGCGGGGGCAGGCTTACCAGAACCTCCAGGCCCTTGTCCCAATACTGTTCCCGCGCGGACTGCAGAAAAACGACTTGCGTCCTCGACGCGTCGTCCAGCCGCAGGAAGGAGAGCAGGACCCACTTACCCTGATATTCCGGGAGATCGACGCTCAGGTCGGGCGCGGGCCGGGCGCCTGGTTCCACCGCCCCGATGGCGGGATCGTCCGGGAGCGGACGGCCAAAGCCGTCACGCTCCCCCCGATCGTCGATCTCGCCGGCGGCGCCGATGGCGGGCGAGCCGGCGCGCGGCACCATGGTCGCCGACAGGTTCGGATCGGCAACGAGGCTGTTCCGATCCAGGCCTGAGGCCACGCGGTAAGCCTCAAAACCCTCGTGGGCCTGCCGGTCCAGGATCCATCGTGGCTGCCGGCGCCCCGTGTACCAGAAAAGATTGTGGTCCGAGGCGAGGGGGGAAAAGCTTTGAGCCATAGCCGGCACGGTGGAAACGATGAGGTTGTTGCGGAAGAAGTTGGGGTGGCTCCCCACAAAATCCGCCCGATCGATGACCAGGACCGGAGCGTTGATCGGAGGATTCCAGTAGAAGGTGTTGTGGTAGATCTCCACTCCGTCCAGTGACCCGCCTCCCCAGGTCGAAAGGTACATATCGCCTTGGCGTCGGGCCAGCTTCGGGCTGCGGCCGTTGTTCACGCACACGTTGTAACGGACGATGCTGTTGGTCGTCGTATATTCCCCTGCCCCAAAGACGGAGGCGCAGTAGCCCATGGAATCATGGCCGAAGTTGTATTGAATGATGGAGTTGTCGCATCCCCAGTCGATGTCGTAAACGCCGCCGTCCACTCCAGGCGAATCGACGAAGAAGCCTTCGGTCCACTCGATGACGCAATCCGAGCAGCTCCAGTACCAGATGCCGTTAGGGGTACCGATGGTCTGAGTCGGCTGCAGTCCCGTCCTCCATACGACGCTCTTCTCGATCAGCCCCTTGTGAACCTCAAACATCACGATTCCGTCGCCGAAGACGTCATGGACGATGGAATTGCGGATGACCACGTTGGCCGCCCGGCGGCTCCAGTCGGAGAGGTCGCTTCCCGGGGCCCCGCGGACCAGGATGCCGCACCACTGGGTCGTGTTGTAGGCGGTGACGCCGTCGATCACGATGTCGTCGAAGGTCTGGCCTCCGCCTCCGGAATGAAACACCACCAGGCCGGAGTTCTTGGTCTTCACTTGGCCGGTCACATCGCGGACCACGAGGTTTGTCAGTCGAAAATGGCGCAGTGTCCCCTGGTCTCCGGAAACGAAGACCCCGTAGGGATCTCCGCCGGTCGTCTCGAGGTTCTCAATACGCCAGTACTCCTGGTTGAACAGTTTAAGCGCCGCCTCGTAACCCGAGCCGTCGATAAGCGGAAGAGGGCCGTTCCCATAGGCGCCGATCCGGATCGGCCGGCCCTCCTCTCCGCTGCCTTTCGGCCACAGCATCCCCAAGCACCGGCTGCCCCGTTTGAGCAGGATCGCATCGCCCGGAGCGAAGGTGGTGACGTTGATCTTCTCCGGAGAGCGCCAGGCCGCCTCGGCGGACAGCCCGGAGTTCTCATCGTCTCCGGCGCCGCAGTCGAGGTAGTAGTCGGTCGCAAACACAGGCGAAAAGAACAGGCTCAGCAGGAAGATGGTGGTCACGGCCGATCGAAAGGTTGCCATCACGCAGTCTCCTTTGCGGAAAGAACAGGAGTGTCCCCTTTTTATGGGGCTCTCCCTTTTGGGGCTCTTCGGGGCGACCCCGATAGTGGCGCCATGGACTGGATCGACGGAATGGACAAAGTGCGGGCCATTCCATCCATTCCGTCCGCCGGACCGAGAGCCCTGAGAAACCCCTACCAAGTCCCGCTGTGCGACGCGGTCTCCTTCAGCAGGGCGCGGGCCCAGAGTTGGTTGACGTCCAAGTCGAGGGCCTTCTCGAATTCGGCCCTTGCCGCCTCCCCGTTGGCCCGACCCAGGTGGACGAGTCCCCGCAGGTAGTGCTGGCGGGCCTGTCGGACATTGAGCGGCTCTCTCTCCCCGAATTTCGAGAAGAAATCCACGCTGGCGCCGGGCTCGATCGACGCGAACGCCAGTAGCCCGTTCAGCAGTTCATCGGCCTTCGCGGCCGATCCCAGCTTCTTCAGCGCCATGGCTTCGTAATACCGCAGGAACGACCATTCGGCCCTCTGCTTGGCCGCGACCGCTCTTTGATAGAAATCTTTGGCCTTCTGTTCGTCGCCCAATGCCTCATGAGCCGTGGCGACGAAGTAATAGATTTCGGTCATCCGGCCTCCGCGATAGGGGTACTCGGCCTCTAGGTTGAAGGGAAACTCCAGGGCTTTCATGTATTCGGCCAGGGCCCGCCCGTAATTTCCGGCCCGGAAATGCACCATGCCTTTCAGCAGACAAACGTCCTCGTAGGCGTCGCGCAATCCGCGGCTTCCCTCCCAGACGTTGAAGTGGCGCTCCGCCAGCAACTTCGCGGCGTCGTCATAGTTTCCCAGCTGCGCGTACACAAGCACCAGCCGGGAAACGGCGTCGTCGCGATTGGCCAGGGTCGCCCGGTCCTTCTCCAGCATCGCCAGGCGTGTGGCATGATCCGTGCCGGCCCGTTCATAGAGAACATCCAGTTCATAGAGCAGTCGCGCGTCGGAGGGATCGCATTCGACCGCTTTCTCCATGCTCGCCACCGCCTTCGGCACGTCCTGTTCGACCTGCTGATAGGCGATCGCCAGGTTCCGATGCACGGTGGCGAAACCCGGATCGAGCGTCCGCGATTTCTCCCAGTGCTTGAGCGCGACGGCGGGTTGCTCGTCATAGAGTAGGTTGCCGAGGTAGTAAGGCGCCCGGGCGTCACTCGGATTGACTTCCATCGCCTTGGTCAGAACGGCGATGGATTCCAGTCGGAACGGAAAGACGTAGCGCGGGGCGGCTCTTTCCGCCTTGGCGAAGTGTTCGGACCGCCGGGCCGTATCCCCTTTTTCACCGTGGAGATAGCCAAGATAGTAGTCCACCATGGCCACTCCGATCGGTTCCGTCGGACCGGAGCGGCGAAGCAGGTTCAGAACGTCGATGGCTTCATCCAGGAAACCGGCGTGGCTGTAGTCGACCGCGAGTTCCAGATAGGACTGCACATCGCCGCGCATGAGCCGCCGCAGCTTCGTCAGTTGCTCGCCGGAGTCCGCCCGCCCTAGGGCCTTCGCGGCCAGATACCGCTCATATCCCGCCCAGAAATCGAGGGGATCCTCCTGCAGAGTCCTTTGTGTCAGCTCGAGCGCCTCGGCGGGACGACCGGACTTGCGCAGCAATGCCGCCTTCAGATCCGCGGTTCGCTCACTCCATTGGTTAGTGGCGCGGGCCCGCGCGATATGGTCGAGAGCTTCCGCATAGTTGCCCTCGCGGGCGCTGATCTCAGCCAGTTGGTAGTAAGCCGGCGTGTTGAACGCGTAGCTCCAGGTTGCTTTGTACAGAGGGACCACGGCCTCCTGGTGCTTCCCCTGAAAGCGCAGCGCCAGACCCAGATAGTAGAGCGCCTCTCCGTCCCTGGGGCTGGTGTAGTTACGGGTCGGTCTCATCAGCGCCGTTCGGAACTTCTTTTCTGCGTCCTCGAACAGGCCCCGCTTGAAATTCCTGATCCCGAGAGCCAGATTCACCCGCGAATCTTCCGGATCCCGTCTCAGCGCTTCCTCATAGTAGGCATCCGGCTCCAGAGCCGGATTGTAGAACTGCTCGAGCCGCAGACCGGCGAAGTAGAGCTCCTCCACGGTCTTGATCTCCCTGGGAGGCGGGGGAGGGGTCACCGGCTCGGGCATTGGTTCGCCCTTCCTTGCCGCCGGCTGGTAGCCCAGCAGTTCCTCTCCGGAAGAGTCGGTCAGCGACAACCGCAGATCGTCCTCCACCGTCCCGGCGGGCACGCTCACTTCGGCTGAGAATGGCTCTGCCGGGCCGATTTCCACGCTCTGGGAGGAGAGCACTTCGTCTCCGGCCTTGAGCCATACGGTCGCGCCTTCGTGCCGCGCCGTTGTATTCAGCGCGATTGCCGCCTTTCCGCCAGCCTTCAGCTCAAGATTCAGGGCCCCCTCGACGTTCGCGAACTTCAATCCTCCAAGCTCGCGGATCGGGAACCAGTAGATGTTGGCCCGTTTCGTTTCCAATGGTTGAAGCCAGCTGTAGTCGGGTTGGTTGTCCGAGTAAACGCCGGTCATCAATTCCAGCTCGGGACCGTCTTTCTCCGTCAGGATCTTGTCCCACAGATCGCCGCGCGGGCCGGCGCTCCACTCCCAGAACTTCTTTCCGGGCGCGATGTGGTGGTTGGCCACGCTGACGGTGCCCGCTTTCTTCCCATGGTCGTAGCCGGCGAAGTAATCGGTCTCGTAGTCCCAGGCGAACATGGAGGTCCACTCGGGATGGTTCTTCCACCAACTCAAATCCACGCCTGCGCTGTAATCAATCTCGTTGAAAGCCCCCTTGTGCACCGGCCAGTGGGCGAATTCGTTCTTTCCGTGATAGGTCACGTACTCCGTTTCGGGCGAGAAGATGACTTGGTAATGCTCGTTCGAATGGGTCCCGACGTTGGCGAAGAAGAGAAAACTCTGAACAAGAGGTGTGCGATTGATGGGCCTCAGCGTCGCCTCGATGTACGATCTTCCGGGGTAGACGGTGAGCCCCACAATCCAGCGCATCCGGTGACGAATCTCCATCTCGCCGACCCAGGCCGTGGCGCTGCCGTCGGGATGGTTCTCGAAGCTATAGTCGATGGGCATGAACACACTCGGCCGGTGATGATGCGGGAAGTTCCACTCGATCCCGCCGGAGATCCACGCGCCGATCATGCCGATCAGGGCGGGCTTCACGACCGTCTGACGGTAGAAGAAGTCGTAACCGTTGGTCTTATCCACGGCCGAAAAGACGCGGCCGCCGATCTCCGGCAGGATGCACACCTTGATGTATTCGTTTTCGAGATAGACCGCGCGGTAAGTCTTTTCGACTCGGTTTTCCGACAGATTGTCGATCATCCAATAGGGATAGGCGCGCCCTTGGGCGCCCTGGTAAGCGCGTCCCGCGTAGAACCGGGGATTGTGGTCCGGGTCGTGGATTTCCCAGGTCGGCAGGGTCAGCGGTTCCTCCCAGGCGCGCGCCTTTGAGCTGCCCGGAAGGGGGGCAACGGTCAGAAGCGCTATGGCGGCGATTGGAATCAACCGAGGTAGGAATTGTGGGGATGTCATGGTCGCTCTCCGTTTAGATGAGGACACTTTTCGGTGAATACCCGCGATCCGCGATCGCCGCCCGCGCCACCCAGTCCCCCGTCAGTTCGACCGCGGCTTCTCCGCGTAGGGCTCGGTCTTTCCGAACATCAGGTCGTAAAGGCGGCGATGCGTCTTTCGGGCGGCCTCAACCAGCTCCGGATAGGGCAGGTCGATGACGTTGATGAATCCGTAGTTCAGTCGCTCCTGATCCGAAGGACGGCCCGTCGGCAGATCGTCCACCATCTGAAACCAGTGGGCGCCGATGATGTTCGGGTCCGCCGCGGCGTTCTCCACATAGTACCGGTACGCCTTGCCCCGTTCGGCCTGGTCGCGCACCTTGTGAACATAATAGAAAAGCCCTTGGAGACCGCGCCCCGGAGCGGCCGCCGTGAACTCGCCGATCATCACCGGGAGGCCCGAGAGCTCGGCGAACCGCGCCACCGCCTCCGGCTCGGGCCGGAAGGTGGGGGAGTAGATGTTGATACTGAAGACGTCGAACATACCGCTCATCCTCAGCCACCGCTCATCCGCTCCGCCCGCGAATCGGATACCCAGGTTCAGATGATTGGGATCGTACCTGCGAATCGCCTCCCGGATGGTCGTGAAGTACTTCTCCCCGCAGAGGAAAAGAAACTCCTCCTGGATCTCCTCAGCGTTCTCCGGATTCGCCGCCAGCAATTCCTGGAGTTTCCGTTTGGTCGCGCTGTCGTCGGGGTCTTCGAGGATCATGTCCGCAAACGGAACCAGGGAGCCGAAGGGTCGGGCCCATTTCGGCTCGTTGCCGACGAACCAGCCGATCAGGTTGGGATCGTCTTTGAGGGGCTCAACCTGTCGCCGGGCCGCCTCGTCCACGTTGCGCTCGAACTCCTCGCTGAAGACGTCGGGGAAATCGTAGGGGAAGGGAAACACCTTTTCCGTGGTCCAGCCATACAGTGGAAGGACGTAGGGCATTCCGCTGTTCACCGCCAGCTCGCGGTCCGACCAGTTGGCGATGGTGTTGAAACCCCAGCTTCTCAGCCGGTCCAGAATATGGCCGGTCCACTTCTCCTCCCAGCGCTCCCCGAACCGCCTCATGATATTGGCGGCGTAGAAGGAGACATGTCGGCCCGGTCTGAGCCAGGCCGGACCCTCGGGCGGAAGCTCCTCAAAGACAAACTCCCTGCCGGAGATGTCGGTGGCGAAGCTCCCCTACGACGACGCCATCAAGCCCCACCACCTGGCGCACCGGCTTGAGCACGACGAACAGGCTGTCGCCGTAGATCTCGAGCTTCGCCCGTTG
>CAYRCA010000228.1:0-7034 GCA_964422565.1 uncultured Acidobacteriota bacterium
GCCGGGCCGATGCGGCTGGCCCTCGATCAGGGGGTGCGCCCGGTTCGCTACTCGGTGGGCGCCGCCGCAGCGTTGGCGGTTCTGCATCCGGAGATCCTTTCCGGAGTTGCGGGCGACCTGAAGCGATTCCTGTCGCCCCTGTGGAGGGATTGCCGGCCCCGACCGAACGAGGAAGACGAAGTGGTCTCCTGGATCGAAGGCGGACTCCGGCGAATCCGGCAGCCGGGGTTCCTAGACGATGACCATCAGCTCGGCAACCCGTCCTCGTCGTAGCCCAGGATCTCGTCGGCTTTCCGGGAGTCGAGAACCGGAAGGGCCGCACAGTGCCGAGCGATTTCGTCGAGTTCGTCGGCGAGCCGCCGTCCGGAGCGCTCCCGCCGCAGACGCCGTAGTCGGTCCGACACCGATTTGCGCACGGCCTCGGTCTTGGTTTCGCCCGTCAGCTTCGCCAACTCCTCGGTAAGCCGCTCGGTCTCAGGATTCCTGATGTTCAGGGCCATTGAGCTTCCTCACGTGTAGACTGAGATGCGTATTGTAACCTACATGGGCGCCCCAATTGGGTCGAGGCTCGTGCCCGTCCGCCTCTTCCAGTCCCTACTGGCCCATCAGCGTGCGATACTTCGTGATACATTGAGATACGGAGATAGAGTCATGGATCAGAAGAAAAGGAAGCAGGGCATCGCCTTCCGGTTTAGCCCCCGCACGATCGCTCGGCTTCGACGGCGTGCCGCAGAGACTCGAGCTTCGCAAACCGCTCTCGCGGAACGCTACATTGAAGAGGGCTTGCGTCAGGACGAGCATCCGATGATCTATTTTCGCGACGGGGAGGGGGGCCGCCGGCCGGCCGTCGTCGGCTCGCGCCTCGCGGTCGCGGATATCCTTGCCACGATCCGTCAGAACGACAACTCGGTAACTGCGGCCGCCGAGTACCTGGAGCTGCCGGTCGAACGGGTCGAGGCGGCCCTGCGTTACTACGCCGACTACAAGGAGGAGGTCGACGAGTGGGCTGAGCGCTGCGCCGCTGCCGCCGAACTTGAGCGGGAGCGCTGGCGTCGACGCCAAGAGGCGCTCGCTTGAGGCTTCTCCTTGACGAGATGATCTCGCCCAGGATAGCGCGCCACCTTCGCGATCGCGGCTGGGACGTCGACGCCGTCAAACGATTCCGCCCCGACTTGGAAGGGCTTCCCGACCACCAGATCGTTCGTCGGATGGCCGCGGAGAGGCGGGCAGTGGCGACCAACAACGTCATCGACTTCCTGCCGCTCCATGCGCGAGTCCTGACTGCGGACGAAGAGCACTACGGCATCATTTTCACGTCCGACGCCACCATGCCTCGCAGCAAGGCGGCTATCCCCCTGTGGGTGGAGGCTTTGGACAAATTTCTCGGGATGCACCCCGACGAGGACGCGCTCCGCAACAGGGTGGTCACCTACTCTAGTCCGATCTCGGCGGGTGAGTTTCCCTGCGGCCGACCCGGATGAGGGACGCCCCGATCGGGCTCTATTTCCCCATGAGAACGCTGATGATGTAGTATTCCAGGTCCTCGTAATTCCGGGCCGAACGATACTCGCGGATCTTCCCTTCGTCCAGCCTCTTCACCACGTCCACGAGATCCAGGAAGGTCCGCCGGCTGAGCGCCAGATGGCGGGTGGCCACGGACTCCTCCTGGGTGCGGAGCGCCTTGACGTCCAGCCCGACGAATTCTCCTCCCGTGCCGTAGTCGTTTTCACAGAGCACGAGCACCTGGTCGAAGGCCCGCTTCAGATTGATGGCGCCGAAGATCCGGTCCTCGTCGAACTTGAGGCCGTTCTGATCGTTCAGGTGTACGCTCCACAGTTTGCCGTGATACAGGGCGAAACCCATCTCGATGGCGGGGTCCAAACCGGACAGGATGGCGTGGGCGCTTTCAATGAGGACCCCCACGCGATCCGGATCGGACGTCTTGTAGCAGAGGGACAGGAAGTGTCCCGTTGTGGGGGCGTAGGCCTGGTCCATCGGCTCGTTGGGCTTCATCTCCCCCAAAACCCGGATATTGGGATCGTAAGCGAGCATCGCGTCCACGGCCTCGACGAGACGTTCCGCAGCGGCCACGTGGTCTTTCGACTCGTTGACGTACACTCCCTCTCGGGCGGGCCAGAGCACGATGTCGCGGGTCCCCAGGTGGTTGGCGATGTCGATGCACTTTTTGGAGCGATCGAGGGCGTAGGCGCGGGCCTTCGGGTCGTTGGAGGTGAACGCGCCGTCGATGGTGAGGGGATGCTCCCACAACCGCGGCGCCACGAACTCCGCCACGAGTCCCTCGTCCGCGAGCATCCTCTTCATCCGCCCGGCTTCCTTCTCGATCTGCTCGGCGGGAACGTCGACGCTGGAGACGGCGTCGTCGTCGTGGAGCTGTACGCCTTCGAACCCCAGTTCGCGGTAGCTCGCGAGCTTATTCGCGAAGGGGATTTCGGATCTGACGGCGGGCCCGAACATGTCCGCTCCGTCATGGATATTCCAGGGCCCAAAGGAAAACCGAAACTGCGCGTTGGTATTCATGGATGACTCCTCCCCAAGGGCGGTGGTGAGATCGAAAGGACGCAGTCTACGGCCTCGAGCGGCCGTCTTGCGTAACGGGGGCGAATATACGGCGCCCCGGAAGGCTTGTCAAACACGTCCGGAACTCGGCTCGGCCCGGAACTCGAACGGCCGAACGCCTCCGTGCGGTCCCGGCCGCGACCTTCCCGGTCCCACCTGCGACAAGAATCGGTGCATTCAGCCGGCGGCTGAGTGCACTCTGGCCCCCATGAGTGAGAAGGTACGCCTTCACGAGCTGGACTGGATTGGACTGGATGAGAATCATCGCCATCGTCATCGTCCTCTGCTATCACACGGGGATGATGCGGTTCTACCAGACAGTCTTTGAGTTTGTGCCCTATCCGAATGGAAGCTTCAGCTGGCATCACCTCTGGTTCATCGCCTATCTATGGGTCTACTCCCTGGTCGGCCTGCCGATGTTCTTCGCTGCTCCGCCTCACATTTTCGACCAAGACGCCCAAACATTAGCTTGCAGGCATCAGCCTCGCCGCAACCGCCGACGCGTGAGTCTCACGTCAACCTCCCATAGTTAATTGGTAACAAAAGCCTTATGGGACGATCCTCCCCCTTGTCCTTTCGTCTTGAGTGGAGAGTATACTGTGTGAAGCATTGTATAGTGTATCACATGTTAAAAGACGGCACACATCCTGAATTGAAGGATTCGCTGAAACTGGAACTGCGCCGGGGCGCGGTGGTACTCGCCGTCTTGAGCCAATTGAAGGTCGAGCAATACGGCTACTCGCTGAAACGGACGCTCGGCGAAAAGGGCTTCACCATCGACGAAGGAACCCTCTACCCGTTGATGCGCCGGTTGGAGGCGCAGGGGATGCTCGACAGCGACTGGCGGATCGAAGAAGCACGCCCCCGCCGCTACTACCGGTTGAGCAAGGCGGGGTCGAGGGTTTTTGAGGATTTGCGGAGGGACTGGTTCTCCCTGACCGCCGCCATGGAGGAGTTGTTGAGATGAGCACACAAGTTTCGAGGCGGGAACTGGTCTCCCGCTATGTCAACGCGGTAACCCGAAACCTCGGCGGCCGAGCGCCGAAGGATCTGGCCCGCGAACTGGAGTCGCTCTTGACCGAGTCGATCGAAGCCCGGGAGGAGGTGTTGGGGCGGGAACTGAATCTCCGGGAGGTCGCCGGTCTGATCGCGGATTTCGGGACCCCCGAGAAAGTGGCCGGCCGCTATGCTCCCCGACCCCAATGCCTGATCGGACCCAACCTCTACCCGACCTTCCTGGTGGTGGCCAAAGTGGTGCTGGGCGTAGCGGCGGGTCTTCCCCTGCTCCTTCTGCTGGTTTCCTACCTGGCCCCAGGCGAATCTCCCGAATTCGTCGCGGCCTTTTTTCGCTGGTTGGAGTTTTCCTACCGGATCGCATTCGGAGGTCTGGCCTGGGCCGTTCTGGTCTTTGCAGTCCTGGAGCGGTGCGGTGTTGCAGTCCGGTATCCCGAGCAGGACTGGGACCCCCTGGACCTCCCGCCGGTAGAGGACGTGGGCGGCGCTTCCCGGATCGGCGCCGGTCTTCGGATCTACTTCATCATCGCGCTGGTGATCCTTCTCAACTTTTATCCGGGATGGGTCGGGATCTACTTCCTCTCGTCCGGGAGCACTCGGGTCGTGAGCCTCGGGGACCTTGGAATACAGTTGCCTATGCTGGCGCTCAACCTCTGGTGGCTGGCCGCTCTCGTGCAGAACCTGCTGCTGTTGAAGCTTGGGAGGTGGACGACGCCGATCCGGTGGATGGAGTTCGGCTTGGGACTCTTCGCCGCCGCCATCTTCTATCATCTGATGGGGATAGTCTCCGAAGCAGTCGTTGGTGAAGCGTTCGTCGCCGCCATGCCCAGTCCCCAGCTGGCCACCCTCCTGGCGCGGCTGGTGCCGGCGGTGCTGCTGATCCTCTTGCTCGTCCTGCTCGGGGCCTCAGTCCACCGGCTCTACCGCTTGGTTCGGCCGGCGTCGCCGGTGGTCACTTGAGAAGCCCCTTGAACCGGCTCCTTTGCCGGACGCGTCGGCATGGGGCGGCAGTCAATCTCCGATCCCGGAGCCTGACGTTCACCGCGGGAGGCGAACGGGAGGTCGACCGCCTGATTGGGGGGCCGCTAAGCCACGGCTCGCCGGGGCGGCCGAAAACCGTCACCCTAGCCTCAGCCGGCGGCTTTAGGCCACCGATCAGCGGAGACCTCACTAGGTTCGAGCCGAAGACCCGGGTAAGCGCTCGGTTAGATCCGGGCAACCAGCGGTCGGAGAGTCCGCTTCAGGGGACGGTCCGGGGCGACCCGGATTTGAGCAACAAGCCCACGGTCTTCGCGCGCAAGACACCGAGCACGGCCTCCGGTTGGGACGGTTCGCACCCGGCCCCTGTCCGGCTCAAAACTAAACCTCTCCGGCGTCCTTGACGATAAGGAGGCTCAGGGCGTTCCGGGACAGTAGGTCGACTCGTCCGCCAGGCGGGGGGCCGCATCCGGAACACGCGACCCTGACGGGCAACCGTCCCACGACCGGCGGATTGGAGGCGACGAGGCATGAACAGTGCTCTGATAGGCTCACTCGGTCGACACCCGATCGGATGTCTAACCCTTTCCCTGTTCCTGTTCTCGCTCCAGGGCTGTGCCTCCGCCTCGAGCAGCACCCTGTTTACCGAGGCGGATACGGCCGGATCCTGGAGGCGCCATGACGACCCCATGGGGTTCACCGTGGAACACCCCGACGCCTGGACGCTGCGCGCGGATCCCACCTCCGGTCGGGTCCGGATCGACGCGCCCGACTCCACCGAGGTGACCTTCTGGCCGGTCCACATGCCGCGCCCTCTTCACCCCTCCGACGCAAGCCGGATTCAGTCGCTTCTGTTGACCAGGCTCGACCCCTCGCGAAGCTGGAGCGATCCTCAAAGCGCGGGACCGTCGGTTTTTCGGTCCTTCGGCGGCGAGGGGCCGAATCGGCATCTGGCGCTCTTCATTTGGGCGTCGACCCCGGCGGGTACGTCCGGTGTTCTCTACGTCGTTTCCACCCCGGGCGGCCGATTCGACCGAGAGGAACGCGCCCTGATGCGAGTGCTTCGAAGCTTTCGCCTGACGAGTTCCTTGGTCGAATCGCCCCGCGTTGCGGAGAACGCGAGCGCCACCTGGATCGATCCAACCGAAGGGGCGTTCTCCGCGGAGGTTCCCGTCGGATGGCGCGTCCGCGGCGGCGTCATGCGGCCCAGCTCAATCCTGACGCAGGCGAGCATCGAGGCGAATTCTCCGGACGGTGGAATCTACCTCTATTTTGGAGACACGTTTCCCTGGTTTATCGAACCCAACCAGTTTCTGGGGCCGGGACAGATCTACCGCGATCCGATGGGGGGGCAATCACCGGTCTGGTACTATTTGCCGGGCGGCGCTTTCGTGGTCCAGTACCTCCTCCCCCAGCGTTTGGGGCAATTCGAATTAATCCGCGAAACGCCGCGGCCCGAGGTTGCGGCGGGCCTCGTCCGGATGGGGATGAACGAGTACCAGGCGGGTATGGCTCGATACCGGTTTCAACGGAACGGGCGGCCGCACCAGGGAGCGGCCCTTTGCGTCACCGAGCGTATGATGTCGGGAAGCTTCGCGACTTGGCGCGTCTATCGGCTGGCCCTGGTGGAGGCGGAGGAGGGAAGGCTGCCCGAAGGGGAGAACGTTTTGGCTCGTCTCGTCGGGAGCTTCAAGATCGATCCCCAGTGGCTCCACTCGGAAGCCGTCAAGGCGGGGGTCAACTCGCGGATCATCGCTGAGATGTCGGAATCGGTTTCGGCCACGGCGGCAGCCGTGTTCGAGAACCAGCAGCGGACCCACGAGGGCGTCTATGCGCGGGGCGCGGACGCCCGCCGCGAAATCGAGCGGGTGCGGGATCCGGTGACCGGGGAAACCTACGAGGTAAGTAGCGGCAGCCGATACTACTGGGTCGATCATCGGGGCCGAATCGTGGGAACCGAGACCGACACGATCCCCAATATCGATTTCCGCAGGCTGCTTAACGAGCAGTGAGTGGGCGGCACTAAGCAGGCAGTAGGTGGTGGGCAGGAGGGTAGCAGGCAGAGGGTGGAAGGCGTCAGGGTGTCAAGTTGTCGCTGGATTCGGCACTGCTCACTCCGACCGGCAGCCTGCCGGCCGCTGCTGCCGAGCGTCCTTAGCCTTTAACGCCCGGTGATCCGGCATGTCCGCGGGCCTGGGTTGGAGGATTCGTGCACGGGGTATCGAAAAGCATGTCGTCGCGGGCCGTGAAGATTGCTTCTCTGCTCCTCGCCGCGGGGGTTGGTGTGTCCTCGGCCCACTGCGGCGACTCCCGCGGGCGCGCGATGCCCTACCGCCTCGACACGGGCCTGGGTCCTTCCAGGCCTCTGGTCGAGGCGGCCTTCGCGGGAGAGAGTTTTCTGGTGGCCTGGTCGTCGGAAAACATCGTCCGGTTGGCGGAACCCGCGGAGAACCCGCGTGTCCGGA
>CAYRCA010000229.1:0-7023 GCA_964422565.1 uncultured Acidobacteriota bacterium
GCATGTACGCGTTGGGCAGCTTGCCGAGCGCCAGGGCATCCTTCGTGTCCTCGCGGATCTTGGTGATGAGCTCCCACAGCAGACC
The DNA here is from genome assembly GCA_964422565.1 of uncultured Acidobacteriota bacterium. Classification (GTDB taxonomy): domain Bacteria; phylum Acidobacteriota; class UBA6911; order RPQK01; family JAPXNP01; genus CAYRCA01. Next base: position 86 of record CAYRCA010000229.1, read on the forward strand.
CTTGCGCTGGGCCGCGGCGGTCGAATCCATCCGCGAGGAGTTGGCACAGTTCAGATCCCGGTTGGAGAGTGAGGGGCGTCTCGTCGAGGCCGAGCGGGTCCATCAGCGAACGATGTTCGATCTGGAGATGATCAAGGCGATGGGATACTGCCGGGGGATAGAGAACTACTCTCGGCATCTGACCGGCCGGCCGCCTGGAGCCGCCCCGCCCACCCTGATGGACTATCTTCCCCGCGACGCCCTGCTCATGATCGACGAGAGCCATGTGACGGTGCCCCAGGTGCGGGGCATGTACCAGGGCGACCGCTCCCGCAAGCTCAACTTGGTGCGTTATGGCTTCCGGCTTCCCTCGGCCCTCGACAACCGGCCGCTCAGTTTCGAGGAGTTCGAGGCCCGGCGACCCCAGACGCTGTATGTCTCGGCCACACCCGGCCCCTACGAGCTTCGATCCTGCGGCGGTGAGATGGTCGAACAGGTCATCCGGCCCACCGGCCTGATGGACCCCGAGATCGAGATTCGCCCCGTCAAGAACCAGATCGACGACCTGTTGGAGGAGATCCGACACCGGGTCGACGCCGGGGAGCGCGTGCTCGTGGCCACCCTCACCAAGCGGATGGCCGAGGAGCTCACCGAGTACTACACGGAGGTGGGTGTGGCCGTTCGCTACCTCCACTCCGAGATCGATACTCTCGAACGGATCCGGATTCTTCGAGATCTGCGGCTGGGACGCTTCGACGTGCTGGTGGGGGTCAACCTCCTGAGGGAGGGACTGGACCTTCCCGAGGTCTCCCTGGTCGCCATCCTGGACGCCGACAAAGAGGGCTTTCTGCGTAGTGACACCGCCCTGATTCAGATGTCCGGTCGTACCGCCCGCAACCTCAACGGAAGGGTGCTCTTCTACGCCGATCGGGTGACCGGATCGATGCAGCGGGCGGTCGATGAAACGCGCCGGCGTCGACGGCTCCAGGAAGCGTACAACAAAGAGCACGGGATCACCCCACAGACGATCCTGAAGCCCATCGACACCACACTGTTCGAGATGACTCGAATCGACTACTTCGAGGTGCCGGCGGTCGCCGAGGAGGTCGCCGACTACCGGTCGATCGACGACCTGGACCGGGATATCGAGCGGCTCGGCGCCGAGATGAGGGAGGCGGCCGAGAGGTTCGAATTCGAGAAGGCGGCCGGATTCCGGGATCGGATCAAACAACTGCGGGAGCTCGCCCTCAGATTCGGAGGCGACGGGGAATGAGGATCGAGCCGGCGCCAAGACTCCTGGGTAGGGTTGAGATGCCGGGCGACAAGTCGATATCCCACCGCCTGGCGATCCTCTCCGCCATGGCGGTCGGAGACTCGGTGATCGCCAACTACTCGGCCAGCCGCGACTGCGATTCCACATTGCGGTGCCTCGCCGAGCTCGGCGTCGAAGCGGAACGGACGGGCGGGGACGTACGAATCCGAAGCCGGGGCTGGAGCGAGCTGAGGCAGCCCCGCCGGGTCCTCGACGCGGGCAACAGCGGCACCACGATTCGACTGTTATCGGCAATCCTGGCGGCGCGTCCCCTGGTCGCGACGATTCAGGGCGACGCCTCGCTGAACCGCCGCCCCATGCGGCGGATCACGGAACCGCTCCGGCTCATGGGCGCCCGGATTCGCGCCCGGGAAGACAGGTTTCCCCCCCTGGTCATCGACGGCGCCCCCCTGCGGGGTATTCGCTACGAGCTCCCGGTGGCCAGCGCCCAAGTCAAGTCCTGCGTGCTGTTGGCGGGTCTCACCGCCTCGGGCAGGACCACCGTGGTTGAGGCGGTCCCGACCCGAAACCATACCGAGATGGCGCTTCCCCTGTTCGGAGTGGAGCTGGATCTCCCGGACCTCGGGATCTCCGTCCTGGGACCTCAGACCCTCCGGCCGGCGTCCGTAGCCGTCCCGGGCGATCTTTCCGCGGCCGTCTTTTTCATCGTGGCCTCCCTCCCCCTCGCCGGCTCCCGGATCGAGGTCCCGGGAGTGGGAACCAATCCCACCCGCTCCGGACTGCTTCGGTTCCTCGAGGCGGCCGGCGCGTCGATCCAGCGCTCGAATCCGCGGTTTTTCGGCCAGGAGCCGGTCTGCGATCTGGTCGTGGAGGGCGATGCCCGATTCCTGGAATCCTTCCCCCACGAGATCGGCGGCACGATCATCCCCAATCTGATCGACGAGCTCGCCGCGATGGCGACCCGGCTGCCCCGGGGCCTGACCGTGCGGGACGCGGGGGAATTGCGCCGCAAGGAATCGGACCGGATCGCCTCCACGGTGACGAACCTGCGACGTCTGGGGGTGCCGGCCCATGAGTTGCCCGACGGCTTCCACGTTCCCTTCTGCCCGCGGGTACGAGGCGGCGAGGCCCTCAGCTTCAACGACCACCGAATCGCCATGGCGATGGCCGTGCTGGGCCTGTGGTCCGACGAGGGTGTGACCCTAGACGACCCCGACTGCGCCGCCGTATCCCACCCCGGCTTCTTCGACGTGCTGGCGTCGGTGACAAGATCGTGAGGCCGGAGCGTCAAATCTATCTCGTCGGTTTCATGGGCAGCGGCAAGTCCACCGTCGGCCCCCCCCTGGCACTGGCGCTGGGAAGACCCTTCCACGATCTCGATCGGCTCGTGGAGGCGGCCGGAGGAAACCGAATAACAAAGATCTTCGAGCGGCTGGGGGAATCCGGATTTCGTCGACTCGAGACCGAGCGGCTTCGACGAATCGCTGCGGCGGAGCCTTCGGTGATCGCGGTGGGCGGCGGAGCCTTCCACCAGGAGGCGAACCGTCGCCTGATGAAGAGAACGGGCGTCACCGTCTGGCTTCAGGTCTCGCTCGAGACGGCTCGGGAGCGCGCCCTCGGCGACCGGGATCGGCCTCTGGCCCGAGACCCTGCCGCCTTTCGGCGCCTCTTCGAGGAGCGGCTGCGGATATACGGCGAGGCGGACCTGCACGTTCCGGCCGAGGGAAAGACGCCGGACCAGGTCCGCGACGACGTGATCGAGGCCCTTGTGCGGGCGGACATCAAACCGGCGACGTCGCTGCGGAACGATCCCCCCGCTACCTGACGACCCTCGGTCGGAGCGGTTCTCCCCGGCGCACATCGCCGTAGCGGCCATGTCGGCTGTTGGCGGCGCCCCGGAAAGCCGGGATTCGGCGCACGTATCGGGCAACATTCATCCCGGACTCAAACCCCGGAGGAACCCCACGTCACGTTCTTGTGGGTCCTCCCGTCCGGGGAGCGTGGGTTCTCTCGTCAGTTCCGATTCGTCCACGATGGAGAGCGAAATCACATCCGAAAATTCAGAGCCCTCTGCTAGAATCAAGCGTGAGTAATGTGATGAAGAACTTATTCGTTCTCCTCTGCCTACTGTTCGCCGCCCTTCCATCGACCGCTCTCCGGGCCGGCCAGACCTTCACCCTCGATCAGGTGGCCCATCTCTTCCCGTCGGAGGGCTTCGGAAACGACATCGCCTTCTGGAAGCTGATCTTCACCGAGTACGCCACCAACCGGGTCTTGTTCCACGACCGGAACGACCTTCGCCTGATCTATCATGTCGAGGAGTTTGCCCGGGGCATCGAGGGCGATCCGGCCGAGGCCAGGCGCCAGCGGGAGATCCTGAGGGGAAGACTCGCCGCCTTGCAGGCCCGGTTCGACGACATCCGTACGAAAGGGGTGGATTCTCCCGAACTCGGCGAACCCCACCGCCGCATCGTGAGGGCGTTGCGGGAGGCGGGCTACTCGATCACGCCGGCGTTGCTCAACCGGAAGAAGGAGAACATTCGCTACCAGCGCGGAATCCGCGACAAGTTCCGGGAGAGCCTGATCCGGTCCGGCCTCTACATGCCCTTTATCGAGGACGCCCTCCGGCGTCACCGGGTACCCGTGGAACTGTCCGTCCTGCCTCACATCGAGTCGTCTTTCGACTACAACGCCTATTCCCACGCCGGCGCGGCGGGAATCTGGCAGTTCACTCGAGGAACCGGGAGGTCCTATTTGAAGATCGACCGCCTCATCGACGAGCGACTCGATCCCATCCGCGCCACCGAGGCCGCCGCCCGCTTTCTTTCCGAGAACTTCGCGGCCTTGGGCAACTGGCCGCTGACCATCACCAGCTACAACCACGGCAAATACGGAATGATCCGGGCCAGGCAACAGCACGGCCCCGATTTGAGGGAGATCATCCGGAGCTACCAAGCCCGATCCTTCGGATTCGCGAGTCGGAACTTCTATCCCGAGTTCCTGGCCGCGCTGGAGGTCCACTATAATTATCCGACGTACTTCGGCGAGCTGCCCATAGCGAGCCCCCTTGAGTTCGACACCGTAGTCCTCGAACGCTCCTTGGACGCGGGACACTTCATCGGCGTACCCGGCGTAACGGCGGACGATCTCCTGCGTCTCAATCCCCACTTGCGGCGGGTCATGTCGGCGTCCCGCAGGATTCTGCCCGCAGGAATCGAGGTCCGCGTGCCCCCGGGCCTCGGAGATCCCGTCCAAGTCGCCCTGCAGAGCGCTCCCACGGCGGGTCGGATGGTGGCCGTGGCCGAGGACGGCTCGGTCCGCTACCGCGTGCAGGAGGGGGACTCGCTGACCGTAATCGCCGCGGAGTTTCAGACCTCGCCGTCGGATCTGCAGCGCCTGAACGCGCTTTCGAATCCCCACCGCATCTTTCCGGGGCAGCTTCTGCTGGTCACGCCGGGGTCCCCCGTCACGTCCCAGCGGGTTGCGCGGGAGATTCCCGACTCCTACACCGTCCAGAGAGGCGACAGCCTGTCGTCGATCGCCGCTCGATTCGGCACCACGGCGACCGAACTCGCGCGCTCGAACAACCTGTCGAACCCCAACCGGCTCCAGCCGGGTGCCGTGCTTCGAATCACCGGCGCCGCCGCGCCGTCGGTCCCCCGCCGCTATGTGGTGAGACGCGGGGACACCCTGGAGAGGATCGCCAACCGTTTCGGCACCTCCGTCGAGGTACTCAAGAACGCCAACGGGATTCAGAACCCCCACCGGATTCAACTGGGTCAGGAACTCGTGATTCCGTGAATGGGGTCTGGGGTGTCGGGTTTCGAGTTCGGGGGGTGTTGCGAAACCCGGAACGGTCCTCAGTCGGTGACCGGCTCGGCGGCGACCGTAAAGGTAAGCTCCGATCGGCCCGGATCGACGTCGACACCGACCGTCTGACCGTCGCGCACCTCGCCGGACACGATGAGCCGGCCCAGCCGGTTCTCGACCTCTCGTTGAATCGCCCGCTTCAGCGGCCGGGCGCCGAAGGCTGGATCGTAGCCCACCCGAACCAGGTGGTCGACCGCCTCGTCGGTGATCTCGATCTCCATCTTCCTCTCGGCCAGCCTTTCCCGAAGGTGGCCCAGCTGGATCCACACAATCCGCCTGAGGTGGTCCTCCTCCAGCGAATGGAATACGATGGTTTCGTCGATCCGGTTCAGGAACTCGGGCCGGAAGTGCCGTCTCAGCTCCTCCAGAACTGTCCCCTTCATCCGCTCGTATTCCTCCCCCTCGAATCCGCCGCGGAACTCCAAGATCTGACGGCTCCCAACGTTGGAGGTCATAATCAGGATCGCGTTCTTGAAATCCACCGTTCGCCCCTGCCCGTCTGTTAGCCGGCCGTCGTCCAGGATCTGAAGCATGGCGTTGAACACGTCATAGTGCGCCTTCTCGATTTCGTCGAAGAGAATGACCGAATAGGGACGCCGCCTCACCGCCTCGGTCAACTGACCGCCCTCCTCGTAACCCACGTATCCGGGCGGCGCGCCGATGAGCCGAGCCACCGTGTGCCTTTCCTGATACTCGGACATGTCGATCCGAATCAGAGCCCGCTCGTCGTCGAACAGGAACTCGGCCAGGGCCCGCGCCAACTCGGTCTTCCCCACACCGGTCGGACCGAGGAAGATGAAGCTGCCAATGGGGCGATGCGGATCCTTGAGCCCGGCCCGGGCCCGGATCACCGCTTCGGCCACCGCGTTGACGGCCTCGTCCTGTCCCACCACTCTGCGGTGTAACGCTTCCTCCAAGTGCAGGAGCTTCTCCATCTCACCCTCCAGCAGCCTGGAAACGGGAACGCCCGTCCAGCGACTGACCACTCCGGCAATGTCCTCCTCATCGACCTCCTCTCGCAGCAAGTGGAACTTCTGGGCCAGAAGCCGCTCTTCCGCCCGCCGCAGCCGCCCCTCCAGATCGGCCAGCTTGCCGTACCGCAACTCCGCCACCCGGTTCAGATCGTATCTCCGCTCGGCCTTGTCGATCTCGATCCTGGTCCGCTCGATTTCCTCCCGCAGCGCCCTTTGATCCTGAACCGCCTGCTTCTCAGCCATCCACTGGCCTTTCAACCCGTCGGCCTGGGAGCGGGTCTCGGCCAGCTCCTTCTCCAGCCTCTCCAGGCGATCCCGGGAGGCCTCATCCTTCTCCTTTCTCAGTCCCTGGCGTTCGATCTCGAGCTGCATGACTCGGCGCTCCAACTCGTCCACCTGAGTCGGCATCGAGTCGATCTCGGTCCGGAGCTTGGCCGCCGCCTCGTCGACGAGGTCGATGGCCTTATCGGGCAGGAAACGATCGGAGATGTACCGGTTGGAGAGGGCGGCGGCCGCGACCAGCGCCGAGTCCTTGATCCTGACGCCATGGTGCACTTCGTACCGTTCCTTGAGCCCCCTCAGAATTGAGATCGTGTCCTCCACGTCGGGCTGACTCACGAGCACCGTCTGGAATCTTCGCTCCAGTGCCTTGTCCTTTTCCACGAACCTCCGATACTCATCCAAGGTGGTTGCTCCGATGCAGTGCAGCTCTCCTCTGGCCAGCATCGGCTTCAGGAGGTTTCCGGCGTCCATGGCGCCTTCCACCCTGCCGGCCCCGACGACCGTGTGCAGTTCGTCGATGAAGAGGATGATCTCGCCCTGGGAGGACTGCACCTCCTTGA
>CAYRCA010000230.1:0-7011 GCA_964422565.1 uncultured Acidobacteriota bacterium
CGCTGCAACATGATGTGCGACCCCTGTTTCATGGACGCCAACCAGGTTGGCTTCGTCCACGAGTTGGAGTGGGAGGAGGTCAAAGAGATTCTCGACAACGCCCTCCAGATCAAGCCGCGACGTCAGATGTCGGTACAGTTCTCCGGTGGTGAACCGACCATCTCGCCCCACTTTTTTCGGGCCATCCGCTACTCCCGGCGCGTCGGCTACAACAGCGTACAGGCGGCATCGAACGGGATCGAGTTTGCCCGGGACTTTAACTTCGCGAAGAAGGCCTCGGAAGCAGGTTTGCGCTTCGTCTACTTCCAGTTCGATGGTGTCGGCAACGACGCCAACAGCCATCGCCACATAGGTAATCTGTTCGACGTCAAGCTGCGGGCCATCGAGAACATCCACAAGGCGGGAACCGAACTGGTTCTGGTGACCACCCTGGTAAACGACGTGAACAACGAGCAGGTCGGGCCGATCATCCGCTTCGCCATGGACAACCCGAAGAAGATCGCCTTCATCGCCTTTCAGCCGGTTTCCTTTACCGGCCGGGATGAGGCGATCACCGACGAGCGTCGTCTGCGGCAACGCTATACCCTCTCCCACCTGGCCCTGGACGTCAAGAAGCAGACCGGAATGACGGAGCCTTTGCGCGATTGGTTCCCCTTGTCCCTCATGCAGTCCTTCTCGGATTTCGCCGATTTGGCTCATGGGCCGGAATCGGAGTGGGGTCAGGTGAGTTGCGGATGTCATCCCAACTGCGGGGTGGGGACGGCCTTGATGGTCGACAAGGAAACCAAGGACGCCAAGCCGGTTCCCGAGTTTCTGAACATCCCCGGTCTGGTGGCCGATATCAAGAAGATCACCGACGCCGCCCGGGGCAAGTACTTCAGCAACCTGATGATGGGGTTGGCCCTGCTCAAGCACTACAAGCCCTTCCGGGCCCCGAAGCGGTTGAGCCTGTGGGACGTGATGAAGAAATTCGACAAGAGCTACGGGCTTTCGGGAATCGATTACGGCAAGAACTTCGGCGACGAGGCCTTCGAACGACGCAAGGACCCCTGGAACTTCCTGTTTATCGCCGGAATGTGGTTCCAGGATCTGTTCAACTACGACTTCCGCCGCACCGAGATGTGCGTCATCCCCTACGGGACCCAGGAGGGCGAGATCTCCTTCTGCGCCTACAACACGGGACATGGCTGGCGAAACATCATCGAGCACATGCACATGAACGCCACCGTCGCCGAATGGTACAAGCAGAACGGCCGACACAAGATCTACGCCGGCGGCAAGAACGTGGATTTGAATAGCTACGACCACGGCCTGCAATTACGGGGAGAGGATGTCAGCCGCGTCCGTGAGCGAACGGAACTACCTCAGAACGCGCGGGACGAGAAGTTGATGCGGCAGAAAGCGGCCCGCGAGGCCGCCATGGTCCGTGAGTATTACGAGGAGACGGTCCTCAAGAAGAAGAAGGCGACGGACAGCCTCGTCCAGTTGACGAATTAATCCGCGCCATGCCGCCGGTTCCCTTCGGAGTGCGGCGGCATGGGCCCTCCGGGCCGCGCCGCCGCTTTGGATCCGTCCGATGGGCGGTGCGTCGCAACGTCGGTCGCGGTCGCGGCGAACCGGGAGTTCGCCTTTAGCCTGCGGGGCCTCTCCGGATCCGGGGTCGGCCCCTTTCGCCCCGCGGGAACCGGGCCGGTGCGGACAGCGTTGCGGCCCGATAACCCAGGAGGACACGATGCCGAATGAGAGTGAGCGGTTGAGTCCCGCCCGGATCCGCCAACGACTCGAGGAGGTTCCGAATTGGGAGGCGGCGGAGAACCACCACCTGGTGCGGCGCTCCCAGTTTCCCGACTTCTTATCCGCCCTGGAGTTCGTTAACCAGGTGGGTCGCGTGGCCGAGGAGCGGCAGCATCATCCGGATATCCTGCTTGCCTGGGGTAAGGTGGAGATCACCATCTGGACCCACTCGGCCGACGGTCTGACCGACAAGGACTTCGATTTCGCCCTCGCCGTCGATCGCCTGGGCCGGGAGGGTTGACGGCGGAATTTTGTGCCGCAAAGAACGCCGAAGGGGGATGTGGGCTTTCGGCGGGCGGAACCGTTCACCCGCCTGCCCGCGTCGGGCCGGGCGACGCCGATCAGGGACAGTCTGATCGCCGCCACCGCCCTCCGGCAGGGTTTGGCGCTTGCCACCCGCAATCGCGCGGTCAACGTTCCCGGGAAGGTTGCCGCTCACCGCTCGGCTCCGGTCGCTGGTCGCCCGATTCTCGAAAGTGGACCAGAATCGCCCGGGCGAGACGGGCGAGGCAAAGGGTCGCCTCGTTGTCCGGGGTCCACTTCTCATCCTCCGAGTCCTGGGCGAAGAGGCTCAGCACGTAGTCGCCGGACGGCGTGTACACGATTCCGACGTCGTTGCGTACTCGATTCAGCGCACCCGTCTTGTGTGCGACCTTGACGCCCGACCATTCCGGCCCCACCAGGTGGCGCGGGATCTGATCCAGGTCGCGCTGCCGGAGGAGGATGTCGATCATCCGGCGGGAGCTCTCCGGGTCCACCAACTCGCCCCGATACATCTTTTCGAACAGGGCCAGCATCTCGCCCGCCGTCGTGACGCCGAGACCGAATCGAGCGCGCTCCTCGGGCAACTCCTCCTCCGCGGGCAGGTATACCTTACGGTTGAGGAACGTCTGTTTCAGCGAGAGCCCCCCCATTCGTCGATTGACGGGTTCGATTCCCACCTGGTCGATGATCATGTTGGTGGCCGAGTTGTCGCTGAGGACGATCATGAGGGTAACCGCGTCGCCGAGCGTGACCTCCAGGTCGGGAGAAAGATCCTGGAGGATCCCGGCACCGGGTACACGGTTTCTCTCGTCGAAGCGGAGCTTCTGGCCGAGGCTCAGCCGGCCCTCGCTCACCTGGGCAAACACTTCGACCATGATGGGGACCTTGACGACACTGGCGGTCTGGACCGGAATTTCGGCCTGGTGGGCGATCAGCCGACCAGTGCCCATTTCCCGTGCTGCGAAGTGGAGTCGGCCCCGGAAGCCGCGGACGATGTCGAGGAGGGCTTCGGGCACCTCCTCAGACGCCTCAAGGGCAATCCCGGCGACCTCCCGCGGAAAGGCTCCCGGCTTCGAGCCCGGAATAAGGCCCTGGGTGAGGGCCAGAACGCAAAGCGTCCCCGCCAACAGCGGGCCGGCTCGGCTACTAGGCCCCCGCGATGATGATCCCTCCCCGCCGCTTCTCATCTGTTTCGATCTCCGGATGGCTCCTGGTGGCGAAATCCAGAAAATTCCGCGGGCTGGCGGAGGTTCGGGCGAAGAAGGCGATTCGGGCCTGAAGCAGGTCCAGGCAGTCGATGATGTCGGAAAGACGAAGGTCGAAGGACTCCTCGCGGGCCTTCCGACGCAACTCCTCCACAAATTCGCGCAGCCCACGGAGCAGACCTTGGGTCAGGGGATTGGGCGCCCGGTTTTCATACAGCACCCCTCGGCTCTCGGTCCGGTAGGTTTCGAGGGCGAGTCCCACCGCGTCGGCCGCCTCCCGATCGGTAAAGGATCGAACGTCCCGGGCGTATTTCACCACCACTCCCTCCAGCAGGAAGATCACCTCGGGAAGACGATCCTGGGTTTCCAGAAACCGTCTTCGCCGTTCCGGATTGGATTCATCCTGCAGGAAAGCGAGGAACGACTTCAGGTGCTGGTGGGACGCCCCGGACGCCAGGTAGACGCAGTCGGAAGGACAGGGGATCTCGATGACCCGCTTCTCCCCGCAGCACTGGGCGCAGATCTCCCTGCCCAAGGCCGGGCAGGCGCGCTTTCCTTTCCGTTGATTACATTCGAAGCACTTCACGAGTGCAGTATAGCGAAAAGGTCTCCGGTGCGCCTTTGGTATACTGGCGCGATGTGCCGCCGCTACTTCAAGGTGGAAGAGGCGCGAGCGGTGTTGCCCCAAGTTCGGGATCTCATCGAGAAGGCGATCCCGGTGCTCAACCGAATGCACCGTTGTTTGCCCGATGTTCGCCGACTGGGCGAGAACGCCGCGCTCAACACGGGAGGACCGGCGGGTGCCGAGTACTTGGACTGCCTCATTCTGGTGAGTGGTTACGTGGGTCGAATTCAGAGCATGGGGTGTCTCGTCAAGAGCCTCGAGGACGGGTTGGTGGACTTCCCCTGCTGGAAGGATGGCCGGGAGGTGTACCTGTGCTGGAAATACGGCGAGAAGGACATCGGGTACTGGCACGAGGTCGACGCCGGGTTTGCGGGCCGCGTGCCTCTCGGCGAGAACGACTGACTCGATCCGACGTCTCGAGCGTGTCGCCATGACGGGGCGCCTCCAACGGACGAAAATCGCGGTGGGCGGTTTGCCGGTTGCCGCCCGCTCTGCCGCCGGCCGCGGCGGGTTTCTGGAGGAAGTGTGATGATGAGAGGTCGCTATAGACACCATGTCTTGTTGTTGGCCCTTCTGATGGGGGCCTGTTCCCAGAACGGGGAGATCCCCGAGGGCGACCCGATCCCGCTGGACGGGGGTTTCGGTGTGCCCGGAGATCAGAGGGGCGGACTGGAGTTCCAGATGCCGGAGGGATGGGTTCGCGAGCAGCCCTCCTCGGCCATGCGGCATTCCCAGTACCTCCTGCCCGGAGGGGAGACGGGCGGCGACGCCGAGTTGGCGGTCTTCACCAACATCGGAGGCTCCGTCCGGCAAAACGTCGATCGCTGGATCAACCAGTTTACGATCGAGGACGGCCGGCCCGCAAACGAAGCGGCCGAAGTGGTGACCCGCGAGATTCACGGTTTCAGGGTGACTTTGGTCGACGTCTCCGGTTCCTACAACGCCGCCATGGGTCCAATGGCGGCCGGGGGGGGCGAATCCAGGCCCGGCTATCGCATGCTGGCGGCGGTGATCGAGACGCCCCAGGCCCCCTGGTTCCTCAAGCTCACCGGACCCCGGGAAACGGTGGCGCGCTGGGAGAGTAGTTTCGAGGAGTTTGTGGAGAGCGCCCACTAACGGAGACCGGCGGAGGTGGCGCCGCCTCCCCGGGGACTCGTCGGGGGGACGGGCATCCCCGCCCGTGGGCGTGGGGTCGAACGAGGACGGGGTTGTGACGGGAGCCTTCGCCTCAGACGCGCCGCCGAGGCTGCTCGGGCAACGGCTGGAAGCAGGTCCCCGCGCCTCCGGAATCTCCCGAACGGCGTCTCACCGTTATGGTAGGCTCAAAGTCGACAAGGGAAGAACCGATGAAGGTGATCGCCGATCTGTGCGTCGTGCCACTCGGAGTGGGGATCAGCCTTTCCCCCTATGTCGCGGCCTGCGAGCGGGTGATCCGGGAAAGTGGCCTGAACGCCCAACTGCACGCCTACGGCACCAATGTCGAGGGTGAGTGGGACGAGGTGATGGCGGTCCTGAAGCGGTGCCACGAGGCGGTTCACGCCATGGGGGCGCCGCGCATCACCACCACGGTGAAGCTTGGGACTCGGGTCGATCGGGATCAGTCCATGGAGGACAAGGTCCGAAGCGTGGAGGACAGGTTGACGCGATGAAGAGCCGGGGTTTGTTACGCCGACGTGCGCCTTTGAAGTTGTGGCCGGCCGTTCTTCTTTTCTGGATTCCGGTGTTGGAGGCCGCCGACGTGCGGCTTTCGCATCGAGCGAGGGCGCTCCATCCCGGTGAGGTCGTCATGCTGACGCTGGAGGCGCCTGTGGCGATCGAGTCTGCCCAGGCGCGGGTGTTCGACCGCGCCTTCCCCCTGTTCCCCTCGGAGGATCCGCGCCGCTGGGAGGGTCTGGTCGGGGTGGATCTGGGGACCGCGCCGGGAACGTATCGAGTCCAGATCGCGGCCCGGTCGGCCGGTTCGTCCTTCGAACGGATCCATACCCTTCGGATCGAGCCGAAGGAGTTTCCGGTCCGGCGACTGACCGTCGAGGAGCGATTCGTCACGCCACCCGCCGCCGAACTGGAGCGGATTCGAAAGGAGAGGGAACTGGTCTCCGGCATCTTTGCCCGAATGACTCCCCAGCGTTACTGGGAAGGGCCCTTTCTTCGTCCGGTGCCGGGTGAAGCGACCAGCAGTTTCGGCCGGCGCAGCATCATCAACGACCAACCTCGCAGTCCCCATGGCGGGACGGATTTCAGAGGAGCGACGGGGACGCCCATCAAGGCTCCCAACGCGGGTCGGGTGGTCTTGGTGCGGGACCTCTATTTTGCCGGAAACACGGTGATCGTCGATCACGGCCTGGGGTTGTACTCCTATTTCGCCCACTTGTCCGAGTTCCGCGTGGAGGAAGGGGAGACGGTTCGGAAAGGGGACGTGGTGGGGCTCGTGGGGGCGACCGGCAGGGTTACGGGACCCCACCTGCACTGGACCACCCGATTGGTGGGAACCCTGGTCGATCCCCTGTCCCTCATGGAAGTGACGGAGTCCGCCCCGGCCCAATGAATTGAGTAGAGGGTTGGGCTTCCGGGGGACCCGTCTCGGAAGCGTCCGAGGTCGGCGGCTCCCACCCAACCTTCATCCCCTTCATCCTTCAACCCCTTCATCCTTCAACCTTCCCGGCCCGAAGGTCCAGCCGGCCCGGGGAAAGCGGCTCAACAGCCGTCCGGCGTCGGCCAGAGCATGGCCCACCACCTCTCCCTCAAAGGCGACCAGCACCTGCCCCGCCGAGGTTTCCTCGGCCGCGAGGGGATGGCGGTTGACGAACCGGAACAACTCGCCGGGGCCACTCAATTGCACGACATTCCCGCGCGCCAGGCTGCCCAGAAGGTGGCTGCCCTCCGTGGTGAGACGCACGGGGGGATTCTTCATGTGGGCGACGGGAAGCCCGAGGCAGACCGCCTTATCCCGGAGTGGGAACTCTCCCAGTTCCACCGTCGCGCAGCGGAGTTCGGACCCGGCGGCGAAAGACCATCCCCGGAAGGCTTCGTCGGGCAGGTCGAAGCGCGCCGCGAGGTGTCCGGCGGCCTCGGCGGGGACGTCCTCGGCGGTCAACGAAAGAGGGGGGAGGGACTCGATGGGGC